>JAASSH010000452.1 GCA_021767985.1 Gammaproteobacteria bacterium
CTCAGCCGCTCGGGCACCTGTTCGAGCGCGATCGATTGATGCTGATAGTCGATGCCGAAGTTGACGATGATGCCGAATCCCTCACGCGTCAGGTTGCGTACGTTGAGCTGTAAGAAATCGGCGCTGGCATACTGCACGACGCTGCCGACTACTTTCAGCTGGACCCGTTCGACGCTCTGTTGCAGAACCTGGGCGAAGCTGCCGTCCGGCAGCAGCAGATAGTCCCCGGCGCTGCAGGGAAACCAGTCCTCGTCGCCGGGAGGGCGGGAGATCAACTCGGAAAGTGTCGCTAACGGCAGGCGGACCGTGCCTTCCAGTTCGGGATTGCGTAACTCGGAGTAAAGGTTCAGCGAGGCGATGCGAAACGGCAGACCGTTGTAAATGACGCGTTCGCCCTCGCGCGCGGCGCCCGCATTCAGCAGCAGGCGGGCCTCGCGGACGTAGCCCGGCAGAAATCGCCAGACGCCCAGCGCCAGCATCACCAGGGCGATAATCGCCAGTGACAGAAGCAACACGTCACCCCGCAGGTAGAATACCGACAGCACGGCAACGGCAACCAGTACGATCGTCAGCAAATGGTAGGCGTAAGCCAGCAGCCGAAATCTCGCCGCCTGCTCCCTGTCGGGAACCGAGTGTCGCCTGCTGCGAACCAGCCGGCGCAGCGCTCGCATCAGGTACCACAGGACGAGGCCGGCGACCAGCGCCAGCACCAGCGTCAGTCCCCGCCCGAGGATGAACTCGTACACCGCGCTGCCCATGGTTTCCAGCATCCGGCTTTCCGCAGCCTCGAGAAACTTCAGCTCGTCCTGTGCTGCGACCAGCGACTGCTCGATTTCAGTGTTACGCTGACGCCACGAGTTCGCGACTTCGTCAATCCCGCCGGCGACCTCAGCCGGAATCTCCTGCTGTTCGAGCCGTGACAGGGCCTCGAGCGCTTTTTGCGTCGCTTCGAGTTGCTGCTGGTACAGGTTGATCGAAGTTTGCAGCTCTGCGATTCTGCGGGGTTTTTCGGTCGCGTTCTTGAGGCCATCGATGACCGGTCGGGCGATCAGGGAGAGTTCCTGGTGCCAGTCGAATTTTTTGTCCTGCGTCTCTCCCAGGTTGCGCAGGTTAACGCCGTTGCTCGCGGTGCGCTCGAACGAATCGGTCAGTTCGCGAATTCGCTGCTGCAGCTCGGCGATCTGTTCACGAATCTTTGCCTCGCTTAGTTCATCCGCGTCGGCGAGTTGCTCGAGCAGGTCTCTGACCTGTGCGCGCCGGTCTTCGAGCACTGATTTTATGGTCTGGAGCCGGCGGATCGTCTGCTCGGTTTGCGCCGCGGACGATTGCGAACTGTCGGTTTCCTCGGCCCGGGTGCCTGACGCTGTGTCGCTGGTCTGCGCCTGGGCCTGCAGTAGTCCTGAGGACATGGACAGACAAAGTGCCAGTGTGGCTATACGGATACGTCGATTCAAAAACTTGCCTCGCAGACGATTAGCAATATCGAGAATCGACATGTTACCAATAAATGTCGAGTTCCAATAAAAAACCGCCTGCCTTTATTATAATTTTAACTGTCCATGTCGATACCAGATTTAGCTGCGCAATAAAGCCCCGGCCGCGGCTTTCCCTGCCTCGGAATCCTTTACCTGTGACGAGGCGATCCCGACGCAGACAGTGGCTGGAAGAATCTTCCCTCTGCGCGCAGGAACTGGGTAAAGAATTCGAACAACACCAGGCGAGAGGTCTGTACAAACACTATCATTCCTTCCAGGGCGATTACCGCCGCATGACCAACTATAAATAGTAATACCGACAGAACCGGTGTCTCTACCGATTCGATGAGAGTAACCACTACCAGGGATAGTCCGCCGTGGGCCAGCGCAAAGGCACCGACCCGAGCGAATGAAATCGTGTTCAGGATAAGTGTCAGGGTGCTGTGCGCCAGCTCGGCGACTGCCATGGCGGCTCTTGACGCCCGGCGATGTGAGCCCAGGGCCGCCGAACCGGCCACGTACCAGAGTAGCGCGAGTGCCGAAACGAGCAGCGATTCGGCGTACAGCAGGCTCGACAGCAGACTGACATAGATCGCCAGCACCGCCGCGTCTCGCAGCAACCATTGGCGCAGCTGGCCACGCCAGTAAAGTTCGATTCCGTTGAAAACCAGGCCCAGCAACAGCAGGCCCACACCGAAGAACAGTGGGATTACCAGGACCAGGACCGGGTTGTCCAGAGCGTGAATTTGCCAGGACTGGTTCAGCATCGGATAACCGAAGAAGTCGTCGAACACTACGCCCATTAATGCGGCAACCAGCCCGCAACTTACCAGGAAACGAGCCTTGGTGTTGTAACGTGAAAGCAGCAGCCCGCCGGCGGCAATAATCAACCCGTGACCGGTATCGGGAAACATATATCCGAACAGCAAAGGCACCACGATGGCCAGCAGACCGGTGGGATCGATTTCGTCCGGCGATGGTGCGCCCGACATCACGGTGAATATCTGAAACGGTTGCCGCCACCAGCTGGTCGCGCTCGCAACCGGCTCTTTTGTACCTGCCGGTGGCCGCGCAAATCGAATCTCCGCCTCGACATGTGCCTTACTCAACACCGTCTTGAGCCGTTCAGGGTCGCTTTCGCTGGTCCAGCCGGTGATGCGGCATAAGCTGGCATCCTTGACGCCCACATGGTGCGCCGCCCCTGTGAACCAGCGCAAGGTCTCTATGTTGGCCAGTGCCTCGGCGATTTGTGGATCGTTACGCAGAGCCCTGATCCGGGCCTCGGTGTGTTCGAGGTCTGCCTGGGCTTTATCCTTGCGTTGGCGAATATCCCTTAACTGTTGATCGGGCTGTTCGGCAAGATCCGGCGGGATTGTCACCGCTTCACAATCGGCCTGGGACAACAGGCGGACGACCTCGTCGCGCTGTTGCGGCAGGCATGCGATCAACACAAAGCAATGCTCTTCTCCGCTAAAGATTTGCTCGAGGTGACTATTGAGGACCTCGCTTTCAGCCTGCTGGGGTGCACAGCGATAAAGTTGCTTGAACAACAGGTCGGTGGTATGGGCGATGTGGGGCAATTGACTGGCCGATTCGCCCATTGCGATCGAGGCTTCC
>JAASSH010000453.1 GCA_021767985.1 Gammaproteobacteria bacterium
CCGAACGTGCCGCGCGCGATGCGAGCTCGCGTGCTGGCGGTGCTCGGCCTGGTCAGTTGTGGTTTCCTGCTGTTTATCATCCTTACCTCGAATCCTTTCGAGCGCCTGCTCCCGGCTGCCGCCGAGGGGCGCGATCTCAATCCGTTGCTGCAGGATATCGGCCTCGCCATTCACCCGCCGATGCTTTACCTCGGTTATGTCGGATTCTCGGTTGCCTTTGCGTTTTCGATCGCGGCCCTGATGTCGGGCCAGGTCGATTCGGCCTGGGCCCGCTGGTCGCGGCCCTGGACTAACGTTGCCTGGCTGTTCCTGACGCTCGGCATCGCGCTTGGCAGCTGGTGGGCTTACTACGAACTGGGCTGGGGCGGCTGGTGGTTCTGGGACCCGGTGGAAAACGCTTCGTTTATGCCCTGGCTGGTCGGCACAGCCCTGATGCATTCACTCGCAATAACCGAGAAGCGCGGGACCTTCAAGGCCTGGACCGCGCTGCTGGCTATTTTCGCGTTTGCGTTGAGCCTGCTCGGTACTTTCCTGGTGCGTTCCGGCGTGTTGACCTCGGTGCACGCTTTCGCCAGCGATCCGGAGCGGGGCGTGTTCATCCTCGGCTTCCTGGTACTGGTAGTGGGCGGGTCGCTGGCACTCTACGCCTGGCGAGCGCCGCTGCTGAAGAGCGCGGCGCCGACCACCCTGCTGTCGCGCGACAGTGCCTTGCTGCTGAATAATATATTCCTTGCCGTGGTGACCGCCGCAATCCTGCTGGGCACGCTGTACCCGATCGCGATCGATGCGATGGGGGGCAAGATATCGGTCGGCCCGCCTTATTTCAACCTGATGTTCATCCTGTTGACGGCTCCGCTCGGCGTGCTGATTGGCATCGGGATGCTGATCCGCTGGAAGAACGACAGCCTGCAGCGTCTGCGATCCAGGCTGTGGATGCCGGCGTTACTGGCGCTGGTGCTGGGGGCGGTGCTGGCCCTGTTACAGCCGGATTGGCAATGGGCCGCGTTCGGCGGCCTGGCGATGGCGGTCTGGATTGCGTTGACCGCGATCCTGGCCATCCATGAGCGGTTCCGCAATCGTTCCCTGTCGTCGGCGCTGCGTTCCACGCCGGCGGGATTCTACGGCATGATACTGGGGCATATCGGAATCGCGGTGTTTATCGTCGGCGTGACCCTGACCAGCCTGTATACCAAGGAAAAGGATTTGCGAATGGCGCCGGGCGATACCTACTCGGTGGCCGGTTACGAATTCACTTTCCATGGCGTCCGCCAGTATGAAATCGCTAACTACCTTGCTACCCGGGGAGGTTTCACCGTACGCTCCGAAAGCGGCAGTTTCAGAACAGAGATGTTCCCTGAAAAAAGGACTTACCTGGTACAAACCATGCCGATGACCGAGGCGGCGATCGATGCCGGTCTCACCCGCGACCTGTTCATCGCGCTCGGTGAGCCGCTGGACGAACAGGGTGCCTGGGCGATAAGGATTTATTACAAGCCGTTTATCCGCTGGATCTGGCTCGGCGCCATCATCATGTCGATTGGCGGCCTGTTTGCCGCCAGCGATCGGCGTTATCGTCGACTGGCGCGCACGACCAGTTCCGCCGGCGACGCTGCGGAGCGGGCGGCATGATCCGTTTTGCGCTGCCGCTGGGCGTTTTCGTGCTGATGGTGGGCCTGCTCGGTTACGGGCTGCGGCTCGATCCGAAGAAAGTACCGTCACCGTTGATCGAAAAGCCGGCACCGGCGTTTTCCCTGGCAATGCTGGAGGATCCCTCACGCCAGCTTTCGACCGAGGATATGAAAGGCCAGGTCTGGATTCTGAACGTGTGGGCGTCATGGTGCGTGTCCTGCCGCGCCGAACACGAGGTGATTACCAAACTCGCCAATCGCAACCTGGTGACCGTGGTCGGACTCAATTACAAGGATAAGTCGGACGATGCCACGCGCTGGCTGCAGCAGTTCGGCAATCCGTATGCGACCAGCGTGATCGATAGCGACGGCCGGGTCGGCATCGACTGGGGCGTTTACGGCGTGCCGGAGACCTTCGTCATCGGTGCCGATGGGCTCATCAAGTACAAACATATCGGACCTGTGACGCATGAATCGCTGGAACAGAAAATTATGCCGGTACTCAGGGAGTTGCTGAGTTGAGAATACTGTTAGTTTTAATCCTTGGCGGTTTATGGTTCACGCCCGCGCAGGCGGCAATCGAGGCCTATGAATTCGATACGCCCCAGATGGAAGCCGATTACAACAAGCTGGTCGCAGAGCTGCGTTGCCTGGTCTGTCAGAACCAGAACCTGGCCGAATCCGATGCCGACCTGGCGCAGGATTTGCGGCGTGAAACCTATGAAATGCTGCAGCAGGGCAAAACCCCGCAACAGGTGACCGAGTTCATGGTCGCCCGCTACGGCGATTTCGTACTCTACCGGCCGCAGTTCAAATCCAGCACCTACCTGCTGTGGCTGGGTCCCTTTCTGTTACTGGTAGTGGTACTCGTTATCGTGATGCGCCGACTGCGCGCCGCGGCAAAACCGGTAGAAGTCGACGCCGACGCGCTGGCCGACGCCAAACAGTTACTGGAAAAGGACACGCCTGAAAAATGAGTTTCTGGATTATCGCCATTGCGCTGCTTGCGCTCGCGCTCGTCATTTTATTGCTGCCGCTGCTGCGCGCCGCGCGCGTGCAGCAGGACGATCAGCGCCAGCAGCAGAATATCCAGATTGCGCGCGAGAAAAAGGAACTGCTCGAGGCGCAACTCGCGGATGGAGAAATCGATCAGTCGGATTTCGACAGCGCTTACCTGGATTTGCAAAACGCGCTTGCGCTGGAACTTGGCCGCGACGAAACAGGGGATCAGCGGGCACGCGGCAGGTGGATGGCCGCGCTGGTCGTGCTCGCGGTGCCGGCTGCCAGCGTCGTACTCTACCTGATGCTTGGCGAATACCGAGTGATCGAGAATCCGCGCCTGGCGCAGGCCCAGACGTCGGAACAGCGAAGTGCGGCTGCACCGCAGATGAGCCTGCAGGAAATGGAAGCCGCGATCAGGGATCGTCTGCGCCAGAATCCCGAGGACGTCGAGGGCTGGTTC
>JAASSH010000454.1 GCA_021767985.1 Gammaproteobacteria bacterium
AGCAGGTTGGCGTCCATCGAATAGGGTGATTTTTCGCCATGTTTCTTTTCGATCGCGATGCCGTGAGTCTCGGCATAGGCAAGCAGGTTCTCGCGTGAGTTCAGGTCCCACTCGCGCCAGGGCGCGATGACCCGAATGTCGGGGTTCAGCGCATAGGCGCCGAGTTCGAAGCGTACCTGGTCGTTGCCCTTACCGGTCGCCCCGTGCGAAACCGCATCGGCGCCGGTTTCGGCGGCAATTTCGATCAGGCGCTTGGCGATCAGCGGGCGGGCGATCGACGTGCCGAGCAGGTATTCACCCTCGTAAACCGTGTTGGCGCGAAACATCGGGTAGACGAAATCACGCACGAACTCTTCCTGCAGGTCCTCGATATAGATTTCCCTGACGCCGTATTTCTCGGCCTTGGCGCGCGCCGGCTCGACTTCCTCGCCCTGCCCTATGTCCGCGGTGAAAGTGACCACTTCGCAGTCATATTCATCCTCCAGCCACTTCAGGATTACCGAGGTATCGAGGCCACCCGAATAGGCCAGAACTACTTTGTTTACCGATGCTTTTGTCATGTTTTGTCCGTCGCGTTATTCCCGGGGCTTCCGGGGATAAAAAGGTGGGTATTGTCTTTAGAAACAACACAAAAATCCAGTACCAGCGTATAATGCGGCAATTAAACCCGGAGGAAGTAACATGTCAGATTCCGCTTTCAAGGTTCACGCGCTGGAACTGGGACCGATGGAAAATTTCGTCTACCTGGTCGAGGATATCGCCAGCCGGCGCTGCGCGGTCGTCGATCCGGCCTGGGAAGTCGATCGGATCGTCGCCAGGGCCAGGGAACTCGATCTCAGGGTCACCGATATCCTGCTGACTCACAGCCACCACGATCACATTAACGGCATCGAAGAATTGCTGAATCACGCCAACGCCGAGGTGCACCTGTTGAAACCGGAGTACGAGTTCTGGCAGCACGAGCTCGAAAAGCCCAGCCTGCATCATGGCGGCGACGAGCTCGAGCTGGGCGAAACCGCGATCAGGATTCTGCACACGCCGGGTCACACGCCGGGCTCGGCCTGCTATCAGCTCGGTAACGAGATCATTACCGGCGATACCCTGTTCGTGTTCGGTTGCGGGCGCTGCGATCTGAGCGGCGGTAGCCCGGAAGATATGTTCGTGACGCTGAAAAACATGAAGGAAAAACTGCCCCAGGACATGCTGATCCATCCTGGCCATAATTATTCGGTCAAGTCCTGCAGCACGCTCGGCGAACAGGTGGAGGGTAATCCCTTCATGCATTACGAAGACGAAGCCGCCTTTATCAACTACCGCATGCACGTGCACGACAAGACCCGCGACGAGCCCTACGACGCGGTCAGCAGGCAGCAGCTCAAAATCGCTAACCTGCTGTAACCGCGGACCTGATATGAAAAACAAGATTATCGCTTCAATCGGTTACCCGTCGTTGTTGCTCCTGCTCGCCGCCTGCGCCAGCAATGAAGTCGTGATTACGCCCAATATCCAGCCCGGGGAACCGCTCAAACACGAATATCTGGTCAGCAAGTGGTGCACCAACCGTGAAGCGACCTCGATTGCCAATTCCGAGGCGGGATTCAGCGCGCTGCTGAATCTTTCACCGGAATTCTGGAAGTTCACGGATGACGGCAAATGGCAAAACGCCGAAAGCGGCTTCATTTTTTCAAGCCTTGGGGAGTGGCAACTGCAGGGACGCGATACGGTAGTTCTTACGGGCAAGCAGGGAGACTCGATCAGCTACCGGGCCAGATTCGAAAATTCGGGCGTCGATTTGTATCTCGAGGACGACGCAGGTCAGTTCCTGGTATTATCGCGCTGTAACTAACCCGTAGCAAAGCCCCTTCAGCCCGCTTTAAAGCTCGAGCGGACGCCTTTCAACCATATCGGTTCTGATCTGTTTCAGGTCCTGTTCCAGGCGTTCGACGATCGCGTCCGCATGTTCCGCGATCGCTTCCCTGATCATTCCCTGCAGGGCCTGCAATTGATGTTCACCGACCGCTTCCTGAAGTTCACTATCCAGCAGGGATTTAAACGATTCGGTCACCTCGCGTGCAATTCGCTTGGGATCACTGGTCACGGCATTCCTCCCTCTTTTATCCTGAAACCTGGCATCACTATTAGCCAGACAGATGCCTGCAACATTGATCGGGGTCAACGTTCCCGGATATATAAGGTAGAAAATAAAACCTGACTCGGACCAACAGGGAGAACTTAGGAATGAGCGATGTTTTCAGTCTCGCCGATGATCTGGGCCCGTTGAAAGTGATCCATGTTCACGAACCCGGTATAGGCCTGAAGGGTGTGCTGGTGGTGGACAATGTTGCATGCGGGCCTTCGATTGGTGGCGTTCGCATGGCGCCGGACGTCACCACCGAGGAATGTGCTCGACTGGCCCGCGCAATGACCTTCAAGAACGCGGCGGCCGGTTTACGACACGGCGGAGGCAAATCCGTCCTGCAGGGCGACCCGAAGATGCCGAAAGCGCAGAAAGAAACCCTGATACGGGGGTTCTGTTGTGCCCTGCAGGAAGTCGAGCAGTATATTTTCGGGCCCGATATGGGTATCGACGAGGAATGCATGGGTTGGGTCAAGGACGAGATCGATCGAGCGGTCGGGCTGCCGCGCGAGCTTGGCGGCATACCGCTGGACGAGATTGGTGCCACCGGGTACGGATTAAGCCACGCGCTGGATGTCGCAAGCGAGTACTGCAAGCTTGATATCAATGGAGCTCGCTTCGTCGTGCAGGGATTCGGCGCGGTCGGTAAACACGCTGCCAGGTTCCTGTCCGCGGCTGGGGCTGTTCTGGTTGGCGTTTCCGACAGTGCCGGTACCATCCAGAATCCCGATGGTTTCGACGTCGATGCGCTAATCGCGTTAAAAGCCACCGGCAAAAGTGTGACCGAATACCCGGGTGTCGAGAAACTGGATGGCGACCGGATTATCGATATCGAATGCGATATCTGGATTCCGGCGGCGCGTCCCGATGTTATCCACGAAGACAACGTGGATCGGCTCAACACCAAACTGGTGGCGCAAGGCGCAAACATCCCGATTACCTACGCCGCGGA
>JAASSH010000455.1 GCA_021767985.1 Gammaproteobacteria bacterium
CTGGTCAAGGCCAGCCTGACCGTTTACGGTCTGCCGCTGCTCGCAATGGTTGTCACCGGACTGGCGGCCGCGCTGCTCGGAGTTGCCGACGCGTGGGTGGCGATATCCTCGATCGTCGGCCTCGTTGCCGGGTTCAAAATTGCCTCGGGTATCACTGATTCACTTGAAGTGGATCGCCTCGCCCCATATATCGTCGAGATCAGAGTGAACCCCGGCCCTTTATCAGAGTCTTAAAACTGTATTTGAATTAACTGGAATCCATTCATGAAATTTTTTAGCAAGCACCTGTACCGCGTCATATTAATCGTCAGCTGCAGCCTGCCGCTGGCGGCTCAGGCTGCACTGCCCGATTTCACGGAAATTGTCGATCGATCGAAAGACTCCGTGGTCAATATCAGCACCAAGACCAAGGTCGATCGCAGTTCATCGAAAAGGTATAACCTGCCCGAACTGCCCGAGGGCTCGCCTTTCGGGGAACTGTTCGACAAATTCTTCGAGCAGGACGAATTCGAGCGTCGGCGTCGTGATTCCCAGTCCCTGGGTTCGGGTTTCATCATTTCCGAGGACGGCTATATCCTGACCAACCATCACGTGATCGCCGGTGCCGACGAAGTTATCGTGCGCATGGCCAATCGCAAGGAGTACACCGCGAAAGTGATCGGCTCGGACGAAGCCTCTGACGTGGCGGTACTGAAGGTCGAGGACGAGGGTTTACCGACGCTGAAAATCGGTGACTCGGACGATTTGAAAGTCGGTGAATGGGTGCTCGCGATCGGATCTCCCTTCGGCTTCGATGCCACGGTAACTGCCGGGATCGTCAGCGCCAAGGGGCGTAGTCTGCCGAGCGACAACTACGTGCCTTTCATCCAGACCGATGTCGCAATAAATCCGGGTAATTCGGGTGGTCCGTTGTTCAATCTCGAAGGTGAAGTGGTGGGTATAAACTCGCAGATTTACAGCCGCTCGGGTGGATTCATGGGCCTGTCGTTTGCGATTCCGATTGAAATGGCGGTCGATGTCGCGAACCAGATCAAGGAAACCGGCTCGGTGTCCCGCGGCTGGCTCGGTGTGTTGATCCAGGAAGTCACGCGTGAGCTGGCGGAATCCTTCGGGATGGAAAACCCGCACGGTGCGCTCGTTGCCAAAGTGCTCGACGACAGCCCCGCGGCCGAAGCGGGCCTGGAAGTCGGTGACGTCATCGTCGAATTTAACGGCAAGAAAGTTATGCGCTCGAGCGGGTTGCCGCCTCTGGTGGGTCGAGCCAAGGTAGGTAAGGAAGCCGAGGTAACGGTGATTCGTGACAAGAAGCGCCGCGAAATCGGGGTTTTGATAGCGCAACTGCCCAACACGATAACACAGGCCGCGTTCACGCCTGAATCGGGTCCGCAGGAAGAAAACTCGGCGCTCGGCATGAAGGTAGAGACGCTCAGCAGCGAGGCCAGGAAGAGGCTCAAAATCGAAGCCGGTGTGCAGGTTGTCGAAGTGGACGAATCCGGACCCGCCAGCGATGCCGGTATTCAGAAGGGCGACGTGATTACGATGATCGACAACCGCGATGTCGAATCGATCGACGACTTCGAGGAAATTACCGACGAGTTGCAATCCGGCAAGTCGGTCGCTTTGCTGGTTCAGCGTCGTGCCGGCCCCGTGTTTCTCGCAATTCGCCCCGAGGATTCGTGAGCGGATAGTACTGCTTGGAACTAATTTTTTATTATCGGGAACAATGCCACCTGTGCGACGCCATGCGCAAGGCGCTGGTGGCATTCTCGGAAAAAAGGCAGGCAGTCAGCTGGCGTGAAGTCGATATCGACCGCGATACCGACCTGGTACGACGCTACGACGCCCTGGTTCCGGTGTTGTGCAACGGCGATACCGAAATCTGTCACTTTTTTTTCGATGAATCGGCATTGCTAGCCGCGCTGGCTTTAGCGTAAACTTCGCAGGTTTTATACACCTAGCGCCGGCTTGCGCCACGTCGGCATTCCACGTTTCCAGAAAATCACGAGTTCGGCAGGGCTACTATCATTTATGCGCATGGAGTTAATACGCAATTTCTCGATTATTGCCCATATCGACCATGGCAAGTCCACGCTCGCGGACCGGTTTATCCAGCTATGCGGTGGATTGAGCGAACGTGAAATGGAAGCCCAGGTGCTCGATTCGATGGAACTGGAGCGGGAACGGGGCATTACCATCAAAGCCCAGAGTGTTTCGCTGCGGTACAAGGCGCGTGACGGCAAGGAGTATACGCTCAACATAATCGACACGCCGGGACACGTGGACTTCTCTTACGAGGTCTCGCGCTCGCTGGCCGCCTGCGAGGGTGCATTGCTGGTGGTTGACGCGTCGCAGGGTGTGGAAGCCCAGAGCGTGGCAAATTGTTATACCGCAATCGACCTCGACCTGGAGGTGCTGCCGGTACTGAACAAGATAGATTTACCGGCCGCCGATCCCGACCGGGTCAAGCTCGAAATCGAAGAAATCATTGGGCTGGATGCTGCGGAAGCGATCGAAGTCAGCGCCAAGACCGGCGTCGGTATCGAAGATCTGCTGGAACAGATAATCGAAAAGATCCCGCCCCCGGACGGTTCCGAAGATAATCTTACCCAGGCCCTGATCATCGATTCATGGTTCGACAGCTATGTCGGCGTGATCACGCTGGTGCGCGTGATGCAGGGCGCCATTCGTCCCAAGCAAAAGATCCGTATGATGTCCAGCGGGCAGGATTTTCTGGTCGAAAAAGTTGGCGTGTTTACCCCCAAGCGCAAGGATACGGATAGCCTGCAGGCCGGCGGTGTCGGCTATATCATCGCCGGAATAAAGGATATCGAGTCGGCTCGCGTGGGCGATACGATAACGCTGGCGCAGCATCCGGCCGAGCAACCGCTGGCGGATTTCAAACAGGTCCAGCCGCGAGTATTCGCCGGGCTGTTTCCGACCAGCTCCGACGACTACGAAGCCTGCCGCGAGGCGCTCAAGAAACTGAAACTGAACGATGCGGCCCTGCAATTCGAACCCGAAACTTCGCAGGCGCTGGGATTTGGCTTTCGTTGCGGTTTCCTCGGCATGTTACACATGGAAATCGTGCA
>JAASSH010000456.1 GCA_021767985.1 Gammaproteobacteria bacterium
CCCCGGCTAGTGGTACTTCTCGGTAGTGAAATGACCGGGATCGCGGCGGCGATGTTTTTTCATGTCGCGGGACATCAGCTCGGCGCTAACGTCGGTAATCATGGCCGAACTGCCGCACATCATGACGTGCGAGTCTTCGGCATTGATCGTTATCCCCGCGTGCTGCTCCAGGCTGCCATCCTGCATCAGCGCGGGGACGCGTTTGCCGAGTGCGCCCTCGTGCGACTCGCGCGTTACCACCGGCACGAAACGGAACCGGTCTCCGTGGTTATCGCGGATGCTCGCAATGATGTCCTGGTAAGCCAGTTCCGTGGCATAACTTACCGAATAGCAGAGCACGATTTTTTCGAATTGCTGCCATGCGGCCTCGCTTTTAAGAATAGACAGGAAAGGCCCGATGCCGGTGCCGGTGGCGATCATCCACAGATGTCTGCACTCGGGAACCTCACTGACAGTCAGGAAGCCTGAAGGATTGTCGGCAACCAGGATATTGTCGCCGCTTCGAAGCTCGAACAGGCGGGGCGACAGGGGGCCTTCTTCGACCAGGTTGAAGTAGACTTCGAGATGTTTTTCCTGCGGCGTATTGACCAGGGAATAGGGGCGAGCGAGTACCTCGTCGCCATCGGGCAGCCCGATACGCACGAATTGTCCTGCTTCGTAACCGCCGATATCGACATCGATGATCAGCGAGGTCAGGTATTCGTTGAGTCGCCTGTTGTCGACGACCTTGCCTTCGAGCCAGCTAGCCATGCTATGCCGCCAGCCGGTTCAGGCTGTACGACCCGTTCTTTTCCAGTACCGCGAAATACAGGTCTTCGAACTCGTCGACGACCGAATCGCGCACTTCAGGCAGCGACAGCAGGCGCTCGGCCCAGGCGCTGACTTTGGGCATGGTTGCGGGGTCGATAACCGACAGCTTGCCACCGGCGACCGAATCATGACGGAACAGTGGCGCGAAAGCGGTATCGGCCAGTGAAAATTCCTCGCCGTTAAACCACGGGCCGTCACCCAGGTGTTTTTCGACACGTTGCAACTGGTTCACCAGCGCTTGCCGGTATTTCGTGTAGCGCTCCTCATCCTTGCTCATCTTCATCATGTAGAGATTGCCGAGCATGTTGGAGGCAAACTCGATCCAGGCGCGATTCTTGGCGCGCGCCAGCGGATCCTTCGGCTGCAATTCGCCGCCGGTAATTTCATCCAGGTACTCGTTGATGACGGCCGATTCGAACAGTATTTCGTCGTCGACCTTGAGTACCGGCACCTTTTCGAGCGGAGACATTTCCAGGAACCAGTCGGGCGGATCGGCGAGATCGATATAGGTAATGTCGAAGTCGATATTCTTGTGCTTCAGCGTAATCACCGCCCGCTGTACGAAGGGGCAGGTCTTAAAGCTGATCAGATGTAGCGACATTGTGTTGCCTCCCGGCTTAAGTCAGAATGTGGTATCTATCGTCGCAATGTATGGGCCTGATAGCAGAAACTCAAGCCCCGATTATGCGGATTGACCAGATGAGCCCGGGAGGCGTTTAACATGTCGACTTCGTCAATTGGTCTCGATGACCGGCTGCAACAGTACCTGCTCGATGTGTCGCTGCGTGAGCCGCAAGCCTGCGCTCGTTTACGCGAGCAAACCCTGTCGATGCCAGATGCCAATATGATCAGCTCACCAGAACAGGTGCAGTTATTGAAACTGCTGTGCAAGATGCTGGGAGCCCGGAACGGGCTCGAAATTGGCACCTTTACCGGTTATACCACCCTGTGCCTGACGATGGCGATGCCCGAACTGAAGATGACCTGCTGTGACGTGAGCGAAGAATACACCAGCATCGCGCGCGAACACTGGGAGGCGGCAAACGTGGCCCAGCGTATCGATTTGCAGATCGCTCCGGCACAGTCGACGCTCGATTGGCTGATCGACGAGGGTTTCGAGGGGGCCTACGATTTTGCCTATATCGATGCCGATAAATCGGGCTACAGGTCCTATGTCGAATCCTGCATGTCGTTGGTGCGTAACGGTGGTCTGATCATGCTCGACAACGTACTCTGGAACGGAGCTGTCGTCGATCCCGAGGATAACAGCACCGATACCGTGGCGCTGCGCGAGCTTAACGCATGGATCTACCAACGGGCACCGGGGCGTTACGACCTGTCGCTGATCCCGATCGGGGACGGTCTTACGGTACTGCGCAAGTATTACTAGGCGCCTGCCGGCACAGGGATTTAGTCATGAATCCTTTAAACCTCGGCTGAGGTCTGCGCGCTGTCGGTTAAACGGCGGGCTCGGTCGCTTGTTCGGGGAAGGCGCGCGTCAGGGCTGATTCGCTTGCCGCCACGATGCCGCGCTCGGTGATGAGTCCCGTTACCAGTCTGGCCGGCGTTACGTCGAAGGCATAGTTCGCTACCCGGGTGCCCGGCGGTACGATGGAAACCGATTCGATCCGACCGTCTGGCAAGCGCCCCATGATCTGTGATACTTCGCGGCCGTCACGCTGCTCGATCGGTACCTGGTTCACGCCGTCGTGGATATCCCAGTCGATCGTCGAGCTTGGCAGGCAGACGTAAAACGGCAGCTCGTTGTCCTTCGCGGCCAGCGCTTTCAGGTAGGTACCAATCTTGTTGCAAACGTCACCGCTGCGCGTAGTGCGATCGCTGCCGACGAGGCACAGGTCGACCTGGCCATGCTGCATCAGGTGACCGCCGGTGTTATCGGCGATCAGGCTATGCGGCACGCCGTGGTGCCCGAGTTCCCAGGCGGTGAGGCTCGCACCCTGGTTGCGCGGACGGGTTTCGTCGACCCAGACGTGAATCGGGATGCCGCTATTGAACGCCATGTAAATCGGTGCGGTCGCGGTGCCCCAGTCGACCGTTGCCAACCAGCCGGCGTTGCAATGGGTCAGGATATTGATCACCTCACCGGGTGGTTTGTGCGCTGCGATGTTGTTGATCAGTTGCAAACCGTGTTCACCGATTTGCCGGTTGGTATCGACATCGAGTTCGGCAATATCCCGAGCCGTTTCGAGGGCGCGGGCGGCGCGTTCGTCCGGTTTCAGTTCCGTCAGGCACGCGCGCGTCCGATCCAGCGCCCAGCG
>JAASSH010000102.1 GCA_021767985.1 Gammaproteobacteria bacterium
CCCGCTGGGAAGAATTGATCGATCTCTATATCGATGCCGGCGTGCACGGCCTGGTGCTCGGTGCCGGTACCGGGCAGCACCCTTACCTGACCCGCGACGAATGCGAGCGTCTCTACGAACTCGGCGCCAGGCGTGTCGACGGCCGCTGCAACCTGATTTGCCAGACCTCGGCGCTGGTGCAGGACGAAGTCATCGAGCGCTCGCTGCATGCGCAGGGTCTTGGCGCCGACGCGCTGATGATTCTGCCGCCCTACCTCGAGGGACCGGAAGACGATGACGGGCTGTTTGCATTTTACGAGGCCATCGACGCCAGGGTAAAAACCGACATCATCGGCTACAACATCCCGCAAACCACGGGCATCGGAATTTCGGTCGAGCTGTTCAAACGATTAAACCAGCTCGAGCACTTCAACTATATCAAGGACAGCGCCGGCGACCTGACCACCCACCAGGAGTATCTCGCCACCGGTTTCAAGGTGTTGAACGGCTGCGATCCCAACACCGTGTTCGCGTTTATCGCCGGTGCGCAGGGTTGTATCTGGGGCGGTGCCAACTACATGCCGCGCGAAAGCGTCCAGCTCTACGATCTCGTCGCGAGCGGCGATATCACCGGTGCGATGGCGCTGTGGTCGCGCATGATTCCGTCACTGCTCTGTATCTGGCGCGGCAATTACATCCCCAAGGTCAAGGCCGCCAGTCGTCGGCGCGGCTTCGACGGCGGCAGCGTGCGCGCGCCGCTGGCCGAGCTTTCCACCGACGAACTGCGTGAACTCGCGGCCAGTCTCGAACCGCTGGATTAAATATCTATGAGCAGCAGACGCAGAAGACAGGGTGGCAGCGCGGCGCGGCGTGCCGCCGTGGCCAGCGCCGCCGTGGTGCACCACCCCGAGATAAAACGCGGCATCCCGCTGATGGAAGTCACCAACCAGGAAGGCGTGGAGCTCATCCATGACTTCGCGATGCGCGTCGCCGAACAGATAGGCTGCGACTTTCAGGACGGCGAATCGCTCGATTACTGGCGCCAGACCGGCGCCGAAATCGACGGCGAGCGCGTGCGCATCGGGCGCGAGGAACTGCTCGACCTGATCGGCAAGATCCCGTCATCCTACCTGCATCACGCGCGTAACCCGGAACGCACGGTACGCGTCGGCGACGGTCACGCGGTGGTTTCCCCTTCATACGGCGCACCCTTCGTGCGCGACATGGAAGGCGCAAGGCGTTACGCCACGCTCGAGGACCTCAACAACCTGCAGAAACTCAACCACATGGCGTCGACCGTGCATATCGCCGGTGGCACCATCGTCGAGCCGGTCGATATCCCGGTGCCGCACCGGCACCTGCACATGGCCTACAGCGGCCTCAAGTACTCCGATAAACCGATCATCGGTAACGTGACCGCGCGCGAGCGCGCCCAGGACACGGTCGATATGATGAAACTCGTGTTCGGCGACGAGTTTGCCACCAACAGCACGGTGACAACATCGCTAATCAACGCCAACTCGCCGCTGGTATGGGATGAAACCATGCTCGACGCGCTCAAGGTTTACGCTATGAACAACCAGGCGGTGATGTGCTCGCCGTTCTCGATGGCGGCGGCGAGTACCCCGGCGAGCAATGTCGGCACCGTCGGCGTGGTGCTAGCGGAAGCCCTGATGGCGATGGCTATGGCGCAGATTATCCGCCCCGGGGCGCCGATGCTGTTCGGCGTGCCGGCGATGACGGTCGCGCTCAACAGCGGCGCACCGGTGCACGGTTCGCCGGATTCGGCGATGGTGCAATTCCTGTCGAACGCGATGGCACGCCATTACAAGGTCCCGCATCGCGCAATTCTGAACGTGGCAACCTCCAAGTCGGGCGACATGCAGGCCGCCTACGATTCTATGTGGGGTCTGTTCCCGAGCATGCTGTCGGGTGCCGACTGGCTGACCATGGGAGGCGGCATGCTCGAGGGCGCGCTAACCGTCGGTTACGGCAAGACCATGATCGACTTCGAGCAGCTCGACGCGTTTTATCACTTCCTGCAGGGTCCCGATTTTCACGACATCGAGGAAGTTTTCGAAACCACCAGGCGCGTGGGCCCCGGAGGCCATTTCCTCGGCGAGACCCACACGCTCAACAGCAACCTGTTTATCTTCGACTCGCAGCACAACAATTCCTACGAACAGTGGGACGTCGAGGGACGACTCGACAGCGAGGCGGTCGGGGTGTTGAAGGCAAAGAAGTGGCTGCAAAAATACGAGGCGCCGCCGATCGACGCGGGCCTCGACGAGGCGTTACTGGAGTTTATCGCGCGACGTAGCCGTGAGATTCCGGAGAAGTAAGCCACCTACGATACCATCGACCAGGTAAAGCGGTGAAAGATGAAATATTCAGGCAGTGCCAAACGCTGTTCCCCGAGTGGGCGGCGCTTGCGATAACCGATTTCGAGTTTGACGACCCCAAGGGATTCTCTTCCTTCACCATGGGCATCCGCTCGCATCGGCCGGTAGAGCCCGCTGCCGTGCTCTACCGTCGCCTCGAAGGCAAGGAAAACGCGATACTCGATTACGCCACCGAAAAGGAAGTCTTTCTGACGCTGGGAGACAACGATATTGCCGCCCACTGTTACCACTACGACGATAGCTGCCGCATCGAGGCGTTTTACCGGGGGCGTAGCTTGCAGGCCCGGGATTTATTCGAACCCGAAAACCTGCGCCAGATCGCAAACCAGCTTTACCGTCTGCACCAGCTTAAGCCCGCCGGCCTCCCGCGACAGGGTTTATTCGAACTGTTGCACGAGAAATGGGGACGTCTTGCCAGGCGCGTGCTGGAGCAGAACCTGACCGCTTTCCCGGAGAACGAACAGTCGATGTGCGAAGAACTGCGTGCGATCTACAGCGATGAAACCCGCGACCGGGTTCGGCAGTGCCTGCCCGCGGGGGATCTGAGCTTTTGCCACAACGACACCTATCACGGCAACATCATGAAGCTCGACGACGGCCGGATCAAGCTGGTCGATTTCGAATTCTCCTGCCTCAATCACAAGGCCTATGATTTCGCCAGCCTGTTCGCCGAGACCGTTATGCGTCATGGACTTTCGGACTACCCTTATTTCGAGATCGCCGAACCCGAATTCGGTGACCGTGAACTCGGCATGCTAATCCACTACTATCTCGACAATACCGAATTCGACAATGCAGAACAGCGCACCGCGGAGTTTGAAAAACTGCTGGGCGACAGCAAGCAGATGTTAATCATGTCCGACTATAAGTACGCAATGGCCGCACTGCCGTTAGCGCTTGATCCGATACAAAAAATCCGCTTCATCCCCTACGCCTACCAGCGCTTCAACAAATTCCTGGCCGCCAGCGATCGACTTTTCGATATTACCTAGATCAGTTGTAAACCGGTTCCGCCAGGCGGCTGCGCTGGTCGGTGGCAGCCGAACCGTACAGCAATTTGAGATTTCGGGAGGCGTTAGCAGAGCCGAATTCTTCGCCTCGAAGATACATTTCACGCGCTTTCGGCAGGTTTTTACCGGTGCCGTAGCCGTATTGATACATAACCCCGAGGCCGTTGTAGGCCTCGGCCAGAAACTTCGTTGTCAGTTCCAGGCTATGCGGCTGAAACGCAAGCGGCGCGTTTACCGCGCGCTGAAAGTTCTCCAGCGCCAGCACGTCACTCTGCCTGACGCCTTCGCCGGAATAATACATGTAACCCAGCTTGTACGCCGCCAGCAGCGAACCATTATCCGCGGCCGTACTGTAAGCCATTTCGGCCTTCATGAAATCGGGGGGCGCGCGGTTAAAATGCGACTCCCCGATTTCGAACAGACGACTCGCTTCTTCCAGTTGCACCCTGATTTTTCGGGCGGCCTCTTCGTCAGCCGCGACCTCGTCTTCAACCAGGTCAAAACTAAACGAAGTCGCAAGCAACTCGTTGCGCGGCAGGTAATAAATCAGCGATACGCCGAACAGCAGCATGAACATAAACGCGGCCGTGGCCGAACCGCCGGCACGGTTTTTTATCCATACGAGCTTGTCCATCTGTTCGTCGAACAGCCGGTCCGCCGCCCTGATCATACCCTGCGCCTTGCGGTAGTAAACGTAGTTGCCGAACAGGGCAACCAGGACAAACGGCGCGAAACAGGTCGCCGCAATCAGCAACATGGCTAATAAATCCCGGTTCAGCACCGGCGGCATGGCGGAATTAAAAAACGCGATCACGGCCAGGTAGATTAATCCCAGCACGAGGGTAAAGAGCCATAGCTTGCGATAAATCGTCCAGACGAACATCAGCGCCAGTATGCCGAACGGTACCTGCAGCAGGCCCATGTCCGGCAGCAGCTTGTACTCCGAGGGCCCCGGGAAAAAACTGATCGCAACGCTCAGCACGGCGAACAAGACGATCGAGAAATTGAGGATTCGCGTCAGGGTCCGGTTGGGGCTGACCCATGAAATCGGGTTGAGAGACGCGGCTTGCCCGAGTTCGTTGAAAATCACGAGGTAGTAGTCGACGGTGCCGCGCGGGCTTAGCAACCAGTTCCCCCCGCCGATGAAAGCCCGCAGTAATTCCGCTTCCAGCCTTTCCTGCTTGAAGGTCGTTTTATCCGCGCCTCGCTTACGCTTGCCTTTGCCCTTGTTGGCGGCGTAATGCGCATTTATGTTGAACGCCTTTTCGGCGATCACCGCCGCCAGCCTTTCGGGGCATCCGTTCTTGGCAAGCGTGGCCGTTATGCCGTGTTCGCCCAACCCGGTTTGCGCCAGCTTGATCGCGTAGTCGAGCATGACGTCCCAGAATACCGAGTCGGCTGAATTGTCCTCGGAATCGGGCCGGCTGCTGCCTGCATCCCGATCGTGGCTGGCGTCGGAGGTTTCCTGCTGGTATCCACCCGCCTGTCTTGCACCATTGCCGTCACGACCATTCCTGGCAGACAGGAACCTGTAAGCTTCGGCGGCCTGGTGAAATCGCTCTTTCGACCCGGGTGAATTGCCGGACCGGTCCGGGTGCCATTTCATCGCCTCGCGGCGGTAGGCTTGCTTGATTTCCTCCGGGGTGGCGTTTTCCGATACGCCGAGAATATCGTAGGGATCCATCAGCCGCCGGGTCGACGCAAGCGGCCGGCCGTTGCCGGCCGGTCGTGCCGCAATAATAAGCAGAGATTTAACGTGAGAGCAGACCGATTCATGCTTGGGTTCGCTTGCATACCAGGATGAGTACGGAAATTATAGTATGAAAAAAGGCGAGCATTGGTATCGGTCGAAGAACGTATCATATCTGACTTTCAGGGTTCGCCATCCCCGCGTAAACGGAATTCCGGAACCCGGCGGCGGCGATGCGAGACGGGATTTTACTGACTCCTGCCTTACCTGAAATCGAGTCCCGAAATGTGGGATTTCACGCCGTCGGCGATATAGGTAACGTCGAGCCCCACCGAAATAATATCGACTCCCAGTCGGTTGAGCATATTTGCAGTTTCCGGGTCGAACGAGAACGCGGCGGTCGTCTTACCCGCCTGCTTGCACCTGGCGACTATGTCCTTTACCACGTCGATGGTATCGACCCCATAGGCGTCCGGTACCGGATTCTGCCGAAAAGAAATCGAAAGGTCACCGGGGCCGATGAGCACTCCGTCAATGCCTTCGACCCCGATGATTTGATCGAGATTGTCATAGGCTTCACGGGTTTCGATCATTGCCAGGGCGAGCGAACATTGATCGAATTCCCGGAGGTATTCGTTGCTGTCGATACGGTACAGGGAAGCCGCATGTCGCGGTCCGAAAGAACGTTCGCCCACCGGCACAAAACGCGTGGCCGCGATGAACGCCCTGGCATCTTCGGCGTTGTTGATCATCGGTGCTATTACCGCAAGCGCCCCGAAGTCCATCACCCGCGAAGCGGTATCCCAGCGCGCCAGCGGTATCCGCACCAGAGGCGCCTTATCCCGGGCTACCAGGGTTGCAATGGCATTTTGAATACTGGTCTCGTCGAAAAAACCGTGCTGCATATCCAGCACCACGGCGTCAAACTCATACTCGGCAATGGTCTCGAGGTAACGTGGATCGGTGATACCGCACCAGGCCGAAAGCACGGTATTACCGGCATCCAGTAGTTGTTTCAAACGTCGCATTGGTCCACTCCCGGGTTATTCAACGGAATCTGCGCACTATAAGCCAATTCACAGCTCCAGGTCTCTGCCCGCAATCCGTTTAGTGCGATATCTGACCCCGGCACTACGCAAACACCGGGCGCTTGCGGTCGGCGCTGCCTCACCCGGCGAGATCCTCGATATCGGCGATGCTCTGGCGCAACAGCGCTTCTGCGATCAGACTGCCTTTTGCAGCACTGGCCAGGGTCGCCTGGCCGAAAACGCCTGACGCCGACCAGGTACCCCGTCCCCGCGTGCGCGTTAATCGGCCCTCGCCCTCGGCGCCGTCGTCCACCGCCCGGCTCATGTCGACTACCTGTGGCGCGATGTGCAGCATTAACGAGGTTTCATGTTCATCGGCATGCGAACCATACTGCTGCTGCAGCAAATTTGCGGGCAGGGTTTGCAGCGCGGCATCGAGATCCAGATAACTAAAACGAATCGCTGCATCCAGCGATTGTCGGACCTCGGCCAGCGGGCGCAGGGTCGATAAGCCTGTATTGAGCACGTAGAATCGCGACAAGCCGAAACCAGCCAGGCTATTGCAGGTATCGAGTATCAGATCACGCGCGGTTTCCGGACGCAGGCTGATCGACCCCGGGTAGTCGACAAAAGCCGGGTAAAAAGACGCGTTGATCAACGGCGCCACGACGACCGGCAGCCGCTGCATGATTTCGTCGGCCAACCAGCCGGCGATTAGCGCATCATTGTTAAGCGGCAGATGCGGACCATGCTCCTTGGCGGCGGCGCCCAGCGGAATGACGATCACCGGATTATCCGCGAAGCGCTGCTCCGCCTCGATCCAGTTGATTAACTCGAGCTTGACTCCACGGTTCATTTTTTTCTATGGTTGATTGAATATCGGTGTTGACGATAGCCGATCATAACCCGAGCTATTACACAAAATACATCGATGAGCAGGCCTTCCATTCCCGATTTCACGGATAAACTGACGCAGATTACTCCGTCGCAATGCCGTCGCTGGCCTTACGCCTCGGGGGTCCGGGCCAATGGA
>JAASSH010000457.1 GCA_021767985.1 Gammaproteobacteria bacterium
CCTCGCTGCCGTCATCGCGCACGATGCGGGCGGTCTTGGGCGCAAGGCCAAGCAATAGCTTGATAGCCGCGTTGGTGTGGCTACGGGCACGCAATTCGAGCACCTGGCCCAGCAGTACCAGCGTCGTTATCACCGCCGCCGCTTCGAAATATACCGGAACCGTATCGCCGTGCATCATGCTGGGTGGAAATAAACCGGGTAGCAGCAGCGCGACGATACTGTAGCCGAAGGCGACCCCGACGCCGATAGCGATTAGCGTAAACATGTTGAGGTTGCGGGTCTTGATCGACATCCAGCCGCGCGCGAAAAACGGCAGGCCGCACCACAATACCACCGGCGCCGTCAGCAGAAACCCGATCCACTGCACCGTCTTGATCGACAGGAACTGTGGCAGCAGCGACGGCGCGAGATCGGCCATCATGGTCAGCACGAAAACCGGCAACGAGAACGACAGGCCGACCCAGAAACGGCGGCTCATGTCGATCAGTTCTTCGTTTTTTTCCTCCACTTCCACGGTGCGTGGTTCCAGCGCCATGCCGCATTTGGGGCAATCGCCCGGGTGATCCTGCACGATCTCCGGGTGCATCGGGCAGGTGTACTCGGTTCGGGTAGCGGGCAGGGGCGGGCCGGATACCTCCAGCGCCATGCCGCAGCTCGGGCAACTGGCAGGGTGGTCCTCCTCGACTTCGGGACACATCGGGCAAATGTACAAAGCACCGGGCACGGGCTCCGCGGCGGCGGCCTGGACTGTACCGCTGAGGTAGCCAGACGGATCGCTACTGAATTTTTGGCGGCAGCCGTCGCAGCAAAAGAAATAGTCCACCGCCTCGAAGCGAAACCTGTGTTCGCTGGCTTCGGTCACCGTCATCCCGCAAACGGGATCGATTAATTTGTCTGTCTCGGATTTGCTTTCGTTAACGTCCACGACCTGATCCATTTGAAATTTGCCATAGTCTAAAGCCTGTAGGCGCTACAGACTCAAGTGCCGTTCCAGGATTAATTTGATCCGAATCAATTTATCGAAACACGGGGCCGGATTCCGCCTATTGTTTTCAGGTTTGAAAGTAAAGAGATCAGCGATCTGCCACAAATCCCTGAACTGTGCTAAGTTTGATTTGTCTGATCTTAATGTGAAGAGAATCCCTGAGGAGTCGCGAAAATCGAAATGATTCGCGCAAAGAGACTAATCCATTACCTGCTGGTAATTTGTATCGGGTCCACGCCGGCCTTGAATCTGGCCGCAGGAGATATGCAGCACGAGGACGCGACGCCTGCCAGTTGCTTCGATTGCAGCCCGATGGAAATGGCCGTCGATATCCCGTGCGACAGCGAAGATTGCGTGTCGGCAACCCATGCTTGTGGCCCTTGTGCCAGCATCGGATTTATCCCTGCAAACCTGACCGATCGGTATAATCAAACGCTCCGTTTAATCAATTATCCCCCGGCTTATATTAAATTCGGATCGCATTCCGGAGATTCGATATTTCGCCCGCCCATTGCCTGAGTAAAGCCGAGTCGTGCAGATGACCGCGCGTTGTATTTACTTTGTTCAGGAAAAAAAATGAATTCTATAAAACCAGGATCTACCGCATTTTTAATACTCTTGTGGCTTTATGTTGGCCCGGCCATATCGGCCGAAGAAGTGGAAATTCCGTTCCATCTGGCAAAGGGACAGGTGCTTTACGAAAAATATTGCAGTTCATGCCACGGGCTGCAGCTAGACGGTTCGGATAAAGGTCCGCCGCTGGTTCATGCGTTTTACAAGCCGTCGCATCATGGAGACAAATCGTTCTACCGCGCCGTACTTAAAGGCGTAAAGCAGCACCACTGGAATTTTGGCGACATGGAGCCGGTGGCCGGGATGACACCCAAAAAGATGGATAGCCTGATGCCCTATGTGCGCTATTACCAGCAACAGAAAAAACTCTTCTAACGGGGTAATCGATGATGAAACTTCAAAATCTACTACTGCTGATACCGTTGGTGATCAGCGGGCAGACGTTGGCGGCGGAAAAGGCGCGCTGGTATAGCGAAGATCAGGTTGCGCAGGGTAAGGAATTATTTCGCCAGAACTGCGCCGCCTGTCACGGGCAAAATGGCGAGGCCACGCCTGACTGGAAACAAACCGATGCCAACGGCAATTATCCCCCGCCGCCGTTAAACGGCAGCGCGCATACCTGGCACCACGATCTGGACCTGCTGCGCCGCACGATACGTGAGGGTGGCCAAAAACTCGGCGGGGTTATGCCGGGGTTCGAGGACAAACTCGACGCCGCGCAAATCGATAGCATAATTGCGTTTTTCCAGTCGAAATGGCCGGACGAGATTTACCAGCGCTGGTCGGGTCGATTCGAAACCTCGGACTCGGATCTGCCATCGCTAAACGATATTGTCGTCGCGTCAAAGCGCCCGATCACGAAGCTTTTGCAACAACGAATCGGCAACGCCCAAATCGACCATATTTCCGAAACCTCGGTCGAGGATGTCTGGCAGGTACAAATCGGGAATCGCTACGTTTACCTGCTCGACGGCGGAAAGTACGCGCTGATGGGCGATCTGATCGACCTCGAGGACGGACGTAATTTAACCGAGCTGTCTCGCCGGGTGGCGACAGTCGAAATGATATCTGGTTTCGATGACGCCGACCTCGTCGTATTCCCCGCCCGGGGCGAGTCCCGGGCAACGCTGAACGTTTTCACCGATACCTCCTGTCCTTATTGCCAGAAACTGCACAACGAAATAGGAAAGCTGCAGGAAGCCGGAATCACGGTTCGCTATTTTCCCTATGCCCGCGGCGGTAGCAGGGGGCCGGGATACCAGCACCTGAAATCCGTCTGGTGCGCCGAAGATCGAAACCAGGCAATGACCGATGCCAAGAATGAGCGTTACGATGGCTTGCCGCCGGGCGACTGCGCCGAGGCGTCGATGATCGATCGCGGGTATCTTGCCGGTAACAAGATTGGAATCAGGGGCACCCCGGCATTGCTGAAAAGCAACGGAGAAAAAATAGAAGGTTATCGGCCGTACCAGGAGCTGATTCCCCAGGTTTTGCAGTAACTCCGCTGGTTGCGACAGCGATTGGA
>JAASSH010000458.1 GCA_021767985.1 Gammaproteobacteria bacterium
ATATTGGCCTGCAAACCCGTAATCCATTGTCCGTCCGCGGTCTTAAGATGAAGCCGCGATAACAGCAACTGCTTGTCCAGGCTCGCCTCGTTGCCCTCGAGTTTGTGAATATCCTTGAGGGTCAGCTTGTCTTTCGAGAACCTGGCAAGCTTTTTGATTTCCGCGCTGCAAACAGGGCAAGCGCCATCGAAGTAAAGCGTATCGTTTTCCATATAACGTCGTACGCGAAACTCGCGCATGTGGATCATCCGACTTTATCGTTGTGAGTATTCGCTCGTCCTTTGCTCTTCAGCCTGGCGTTTCGGAGCACCATAGTTAAACTCGACGACGGTAAGAACAAGGCCGATCAGCAGGAAAACAAATACTGCGATAGCAATGAATAGCAAGTTGTCCTGAATCATTGTTTTACTCCTCTAGCCGCCAGCGCAGCAAGCTTGAAGTAGATCCCAAAGGCGAGGATTGAGGGTACCCAGATGGCGGTGAAAAGACCCTGTGTCTCAAGGCCGTTAAAATAGGAAAAACCTGAAACGGCAAACGAAACCGCGACGGCCAGTAAAATAAAAAAATCGGATGGCTTGAACATACTCTTGTCTCCTTAAATGTAGTATTCGAGGCAGTTAGCCCGGAACGTTAGTTGTCACAGATTTCGTCGGATTTTAAAAATCTTCATATCCAATAGCTGCTAGCATCAGGCCACCGATCACAATGCCGGTTGGGAGTTTCAGCCCGTCGATGCCAAAGACGTCGATGATCGACGGTATTGAAGGAATCAAGCCTAGTGGCACCCAGATAAAAAAAGGCACCGCCATGCATATGCCGAGCAGTTTCAATAAGTTCTTAATGGCCCCTACAATGGGGGTTTGATAATTCAATGAGTCGCAAACCCTAAAACAGAATTGAGTGAGGTGTACGCACCGGAAAGATAAACGGATTCGTCATGGGATAAATTAAACACCCGGCGCTTGGATTTTGACGGTAATAAGAAGTTGGCAGTTATTTCTTCAATGCTGCAAGAATTTTGGTGTCGGTCGGATGTTTGGCACCGTCGGCATCTGGATGATGCACAGGGTGTGAGGGTTGCTGTGGTCATTCCGGCCACGATTTTTTATCGTTTCGAATTGGTATCCAAATCCGCATGCGTCTTTAAAACGTATTCTTGTTAAGTACATTACCGGGTTAAAGATCGTTGCAAGCCAAATTACACATAGATGACCGGCCAATCGCGGAAGACGTAAAGATTCCCGATGACATGCTGTCATGCCTGCGCTCCGACCACGCCGGTGAGACCGGGGCCGTCTACATTTACCGGGGCATTCGCGCGGTCACGCGTGTCGAATCCTTGCGCGAGTTTGCGCGTCAGCATCAGGCTACCGAGGAGCGTCATCTCGAAATAATGAGCCAGATTCTGCCGCGCGAGCATCGAAGCAGGTTGTTGATCCTGTGGCGCCTTGCAGGCTGGCTGACTGGGGCAATGCCCGCCCTGTTTGGGGCCAGAGCCGTATACCGTACGATCGATGCAGTCGAGTCTTTCGTAGACCAACACTATCTTTTGCAAATCGACGAGTTGCGGGCACGACCCCAGGATCGGGAATTGAGAGATATTCTTAAGGCCTGCAGAGCCGACGAGTTGCTGCACCGCGACGAAGCGCGAGGTCATCTGCGGGCCCCGGGTTTGATCGGCCGGCTCTGGGTGGCGGTCGTCGGTGCGGGGTCACGGACCGGTGTCTATCTTGCAAGCCGTTTTTAGGCCGGTTACCTGGTTAGTTCATAAAATCTGCAACGCGAGATTTTCATAACGAACCAGGTATGGCTGTTTGCAAGCGGATCCTCAGTTAAGTCTGAAGTCACGGAGCTATAAAACCGAAACGACATTTTGTTAATTTTTATAGACAAAACCTGATATTTTCGATTCTATCCCGCATTAACAGCAAAAAAAATAATAGACAAGCCATTTTAAAGGAGATTTATAGCCATGTCGGATTCGGATTCTTCGGCGTCAATTGATGAGCCCAAATACCGTATCGGTGCCGTTTGCCGCCTGACGGGAATATCCCAGCACGTGTTGCGCGTCTGGGAAAAACGTTATGGTGTGGTCGAGCCCGAACGCAGTGAAACTGATCGGCGCCTGTATAGAGAGAGCGATGTCAGCCGCTTGTCTTTGTTAAAAGTACTGGTCGACCGCGGCCAGGCCATTGGCTCAATCGCCGCTCTTGATAACGCCGAGCTGGAGCAGCGCGTCCAGCAGTCCGCGGGGGCCCCGCAGTTCACCGGCGCCGCGGAAAAGCCTGACCTGGTCCTGTTTGGCAAGTCGCTCGCGGCAACCCGGGACGACTGCGCCTCGAGCGAGATCTTCACACTAATTGGGCATTATGACGACATCTCGGATTTTACCGCGGAAAAGCCTGCAAAACGCCTGGACGTGGCCGTAGTCGAATGGCCCAGCCTGCAGCCGGATTCAGCGATCGAGATAACCCGGCATGCCAATCGTCTGAACGCAAGACACCTTGTCCTGGTATACGATTACGCACCGCGTGCCGCGTTGCAGCGACTGGCGAACGATCGCATCACAGCGCTTCGTTCACCCCTGGACATTGCCGCACTCGAGGCGGTGGTTGCCTGGCGCTTCGGCCCGGTTGCGCAACCAGGAGAATCGACCGAAGACGCAGCCGGCGTGAGCCCGTCCCGGGAATTCAACGACCGCGAACTGACTTACCTCGCAGCGCAAAGCTCGGCGATCGCATGCGAGTGCCCCATGCACCTGGCCCAGTTGATATCGAGGCTGGTCAAGTTCGAGGCATATAGCGCCGAGTGCGAAAGCCGCAATGCCGAGGATGCGGCACTGCACGGTTACCTTCACAACACCACATCTCGAGCGCGCAGCATGATGGAACGGGCTTTGATTCGTGTTGTAGAACTGGAAAATCTCTCATTACCGCCCGATAGCTGAACAGCTCCTTGTGTTGCGAATCGGCAGGCACGTGATCGATACAGCCTTCGGCCGAATATAAAAACGCCCCCGTTGAGCAAACCGGGGGCGTGAGTCTTACCAACTTCCTGATTTTCTACCTGAACTGCACCCCGG
>JAASSH010000459.1 GCA_021767985.1 Gammaproteobacteria bacterium
CCACTTCCATCGTCTTGTTGCCGTCGACCGGGATAACTCTCTGGTAATCGGGAAATTTACCGTCAATTAACTTTGTGGTGAAGACCAGGTCTCCCGCTTCGACCCGCAGATGATTCTGACTCAAGACACACTTTGCCGGACTATCGCTGGCATCCAGTAGCCGGGCTAACTCAAGCACCGCTTTTCGAGGAATAATCAATTGCCTGTCATCTTCGACACCGGTATCGAGTTCTACCTCGCTCAACGCCAGGCGGTGGCCGTCGGTAGCAACCAGTTTGATTTTGCCGGCTGACAGCTCCAGTAATATACCGTTGAGGTAATAACGGACATCCTGTTGCGCCATTGCGAAAGAGGTCTTGTCGAATAGAGACTTAAACTGGCTCTGAGGGATTGAAAACGCAAGTTGTTCTTCGATCTCGTCGAGTCCGGGGAAATCCCGAGCCGGCAACGACGCTAACGTGAAACGGCTGCGTGCAGAGTTTAGCGAAACCCGATTCTCGTCGATATTGAAGTTGATCGTCGAACCTTCCGGTAAAGCTTTACAGATATCCAGCAGCTTGCGCGCCGGGATAGTTGTCTGAAAGTCTTCGCTTCCTTCAGCAGGGACACTGGAAACCATTTCGATTTCCAGGTCTGTTGCCGTCACCGTTATGTCACCACCCGTTGACTTCAATAAAACGTTACCCAGTATCGGCAAGGTCTGCCGCCGTTCAACTGCACCGATTACCTGTTGAAGGGGTCCAAGGAGGTCTTCTCTTTTAATAGTTGTTTTCATTTAAGTATCTAGCTTGCTGTGTTTATTAGTAACTCTGCTTATTTCTAGTAAGTCTGATATTTATATATATATCAATGCCTTATGCGCCACCGGGCAGAATCTAACATGTCCGCAGCCTATTACTAAACTGTGCATAACTGTGGGATAACCTGACGGTCATCTTTTATCACCAGTTTATCCACAGCTGTTCAACCCGATATCGGCGAGTTGTTAATTACTCAACATCCGCGCCAATATTTCATAATCTTCATCTATTCGCCGATCTTCGCTGCGCAGTGACTCGACCTTACGGCAAGCGTGCAGAACCGTAGTGTGGTCACGCCCCCCGAAGGCATTTCCTATCTCGGGCAAGCTGTGGCGCGTCAAAGATTTTGCCAGCGACATGGCAATTTGCCGCGGACGAGTAATCGAACGGTTGCGTCGGCTCGATAGCAGGTCCGCTACCCTGATCTTATAATACTCGGCGACGAGCTTCTGGATATTATCAATCGTAATCGGCTTATCCTGAACCGCCAGTAACTCCTTCAACGCCTGGCGGGCGAAATCCTGTGTTATCGGTTCTCCGGTAAAACGAGCGTGCGCAACAACGCGTTTGAGCGCGCCCTCAAGTTCACGAATGTTGGATTTGAAACGTTCCGCAATAAAAAAAGCGACATCGTCAGGAACATCTGCTGAAGCCTGCTCTGCCTTGCTGTTCAAAATGGCTACACGCGTCTCGAGATCAGGAGGCTTGATATCGACCGCCAGGCCCCAGCCAAGGCGGGATCTGATCCGATCCTCGAGCCCTTCTATTTCTTTCGGGAAACGATCACAGGTAATGACCATTTGCGCATGTGCCTCGTAGAGCGAGTTGAAGGTATGAAAAAACTCTTCCTGGGAGCGGCTCTTATCCGCAAGAAACTGGATATCGTCGATCAGCAGAGCGTCGAGGCTACGGTACGAATTCTTGAAATCGTTCATGCGGCTGTGCTGCAGCGCCTTGACCATATCAGAGACAAATCGCTCGCAATTGACATACAGTATGTTGGCATCGGGGTTATTTTCGCGAATCTGGTTACCAATCGCATGCATCAGGTGGGTCTTACCCAGCCCAACACCGCCGTAGATGTAAAGCGGATTGTATTCGGAACCAGGGTGACCGCTGATCTGTATCGAAGCGGCGCGCGCCAGCTGATTGGACTTGCCCTCGACGAAGTTTTTGAATCTTTGTGACTCGTTAAGCCCTGACGAACGATAAGCTCGTGGCGGCGGGGTGCTGACCGACGCAACCGACGATACAGTGGCTTCCGGCTCGTCGACGCGCGCCTGCGAACCAATAGCCAGACTTACCGATATTGACTTGCTGTCGTCCAGGCTGCTTACCAGCTCGCGAATACGCTCGAGAAAGTGTTTTCGCACCCAATCCATGACAAAACGGTTCGGTGCCAACAACTTGAGGGTATTCAGATCCTGCTCGACCTGCAGTGGCAAAATCCAGGTATTGAGCTGTTGCTCGCTGATTTCGCCTTCAAGACAGGAAATACACTGTTGCCAGATTAAATTCAAAGCTCTTCCGCAGTTATTATGGCTGCCCCGTAAGGCGCAGACTCTTTAGCTTTCCCGGGAGCAACAGGCCCCTGCGCGCGGGAAATACAGTTAGGTTTGGTTTTTTTGGCCGTATCGCCTGTTTTTCAGGTGATTCCCGAACCCCGACCGACAGGTGTCAATATTATACTTATCCACAGCCCGAGCAAAGAGGGCCGGCTCAAAAATCCGAATGTTTTATGCGCTTTTTGAATTGCATTGGTAAGCATTGGTAAAAAAGCGCAAAAACCTGCCCCGGAACTCAAATAGATATTGACGTGGGCCGCCGCTCCAAGTACATTGTCGCGCCTTGTTGAAAACGACGAACCGTAAGCCGAGGCGTTTGACATGAAACGTACATTTCAGCCCAGTAATCTTAAGCGTGCCAGAACGCACGGGTTTCGTGCGCGCATGCAAACCCGAGGCGGTCGCAGCGTGATTCGTGCGCGTCGCGCGAAAGGCAGAGCGCGTCTTACTCCGTAAAGGTGATTGATTGTATCAGCGAGTCTTTTCCAAGACGGCTGAGACTAACCCGCGCGGTCGAGTTCCAACAGGTATTTAAGAACAATATTCGACGGAGCGACGCCCGTATTACAATCCTGGTCGCAAAAGAAACGGGAAACCACCCTCGTCTCGGGTTCGCTATCGCCAGGAAACAGGTTCCGAAGGCGGTAAAACGCAACGCACTGAAGCGGCTGTTTCGTGAGAGTTTTCGCAAGAATCAGCATCGTTTGCCGGCGCGA
>JAASSH010000103.1 GCA_021767985.1 Gammaproteobacteria bacterium
ATTCTGACACCGATCTACCAGACCACGACTTACGTGCAGGAATCGGTCGATCAGTACCTGGAAAAAGGCTATTCCTACAGCCGCTCCGGCAATCCCACCGTATCCGCGCTGGAAGCAAAGATAACCGCGCTCGAAGGCGGCGCCGGCAGCCTGTGTTTTGCGACCGGCATGGCGGCCACCAGCTGCACCATCATGGGCATGGTCGGCAGCGGCGATCACGTCATCCTGTCGGACGTGGTTTACGGCGGCACCCACCGCGTTTCGACCAAGGTGCTGAATCGCTGGGGGCTCGAATGCAGCTTCGTCGATACCGCCGACCCGCAAAACGTGGCAAACGCGATCCGCGACAACACCAAACTGATTTTCACCGAAACCCCGGCCAACCCGACGCTCAAGCTAACCGATATCGCTGCGGTTTCCGAGGTCGCGAAGGCGCATGGTATTCCGCACGTGGTCGACAATACTTTTCTGACGCCCTTCTACCAGCGCCCGCTCGAGCTGGGCGCAGACATCACCCTGCACAGCACGACCAAGTTCATGGAGGGTCATAACGTCAGCGTGGGTGGCTCGATTAGCGCCGCCAACAAGGATCACCTCGAGCAAATTATGTTCGTGCGCAACTGCCTCGGCAGCAACATGACACCGATGGTGGCGTTTTACACGCTGCAGGGAATCAAGACCATGAGCACCCGCATCGAAGCACAGTCGGCCAACGCGCTCAAGGTAGCCCAGTTCCTCGAAACCCACCCCAACGTCGATCAGGTTTGTTACCCCGGTCTCGAATCTTTTCCGCAGAAGGCACTCGCCGACGCCCAGGCCAGCGGCCACGGCTCGATGTTATGGTTCGAAGTCCATGGCGGCGTCCAGTCCGGCAAGAAATTGATGGACACACTCCGGCTCTGGAGCCTCGCGGAAAACCTGGGCTCGGTGGAATCGCTGGTGACGCACTCGGTAACCATGACCCATGCCGACATGCCGCGCGAAGAGCGTATGGCCGCCGGCATCACCGATGGCCTGGTGCGGCTGTCCACCGGACTCGAATCCTCGGAAGACCTGATCGCCGATCTGAAACAGGCGCTGGACGGCTTATAAGGCGAGCTGCCCCGTGCTTATCTCCAGCATCGAGACCTTTGCCACGCCCTACGTGTCGCTGGTCAGGGTGCGCACCGATGAAGGAGACGAGGGCTGGGGACAGGTTTCGCCTTATCATGCCGATCTGACCGCGGAGATCGTGCACCGTCAGGTTGCCTGTCACGTGCTCGGCATGGATGCGGGCGATACCGAGGCCGTCACCCAGAAGGTGCTCGACCGCGAGCACAAATTCCAGGGCACCTACCTGTACCGAGCCCTGTGCGGGGTAGACACCGCGCTGTGGGATATCCGCGGCAAGCGCGCCGGACAGAGTGTGCACCAGCTGCTGGGCGGCAATGCCTCGGAGTTCCCGGTTTATGCTTCCAGCATGAAGCGCGATATCACGCCGCAGCAGGAAGCCGAGCGCATGCTCGCGCTGCGCGAACAGTTCGGTTACCACTCATTCAAATTCCGTATCGCGGCCGAGTGCGGGCACGATATCGACCAGTGGCCGGGGCGCACCGAGGAGATTGTCAGGACCATGCGCGCAACGCTGGGTGACGAGGTCACGTTGATGGTCGACGCCAACAGTGGCTATACCCCGAAAAAGGCGATCGAAGTCGGACACATGCTGCAGGATTATGGCGTCAGCCACTACGAAGAGCCCTGCCCCTACTGGGAACTCGACTGGACTCGCGAAGTAACCGCGGCGCTCGATATCGACGTTACCGGCGGCGAACAGGACAATAACATGATTGTCTGGAAACAAATGATCGACAGCCGCGCCGTGGACGTGGTGCAGCCCGATATCTGTTATATGGGCGGCGTTACACGCACCCTTAAAGTCGCTGATTATGCGCGGCAGGCCGGCCTCCCCTGCACGCTGCACTCCGCCAACCTGAGCCTGGTTACGCTGTTTTCGATCCATTTCATGGCGGCGATCGAAAATGCCGGCAAGTACGTCGAGTTCTCGATCGAAGGCGGCGACTACTACCCCTGGGCGCGGAATATTTTTAGCCCGGGATTCGAAATCAGGAACGGCAACGTGTTATTGTCCGACAAACCCGGCTGGGGCATCGAAATTGATCCCGAATGGATTGCACTCGCCGATTATCGGGTCAGTTATAATCCAGCCAGCTCCTAAATAACGACTTATGGTGACCGACGATGGAAACTGTTAACTCTGTACTCGAACTGATCGGCAACACGCCCATCCTCAAACTCAGCAAGTTCGATACCGGCCCCTGCGAACTGTATATCAAGATGGAGTCCGAGAATCCGGGAGGGTCGATCAAGGACCGCATCGCGGTATGCATGATCGAGGCCGCGGAAAAAGAAGGCAAGATTAAACCCGGCGGTACCATCATCGAGGCCACAGCGGGCAACACCGGCCTCGGACTCGGCCTGGTCGCGGCACAAAAGGGTTACCAGCTGATCCTCGTCATTCCCGACAAGATGAGCCCCGACAAGATTCGCCATATCCGCGCGATGGGCGTGGACGTGCGCCTGACCCGCTCCGATGTACAAAAAGGCCATCCTGAATACTATCAGGATTACGCCAAACGCCTCGCTTCCGAGATTCCTAATTCCTATTTCATCGACCAGTTTTCGAACCCTAATAATCCGAAGACACACATGGTCGATACCGGCCCGGAAATCTACCGCCAGATGGACGGCAAACTCGACGCGGTCGTGGTCGGCGTTGGTTCCAGCGGTACGGTCACCGGCCTGGGCCAGTACTTCCACGAGGTGCTTCCTGATCTCGAAATGATCGTCGCCGACCCGGTGGGCTCGATTCTGGCCGATACGATCAATACCGGCAAAACCCCGAAAGCCTCCTCCTGGCTGGTCGAGGGCATCGGCGAGGATTTCATGCCGCCAATATGCGACATCAGCCTGGTTAAAAAGGGCTACTCGGTTAGCGACAGGGACGCCTTCCACAATCAGCGCGAACTGTTGCGCCGCGAAGGCATCATCGCGGGTTCGTCTACCGGCACGCTGCTAACCGCCGCGTTGCGCTACTGCAACGAACAAACCGAACCCAAACGGGTGCTGACCTTCGCCTGCGATACCGGCAACAAGTACCTCAACAAGTCCTTCAACGATTCCTGGCTCGCTGACCAGGGATTGCTCGAGCGCGACAGTCACGGCGATCTGCGTGACCTGATCGCGCGCCCGATGGATAGCGGCGATATGGTAACCGTGACCTCGGAGGACAACCTGATCACGACTTACAAGCGAATGCGCATGTTCGACGTATCGCAGCTACCGGTGGTCGACGACGGTCGTATCGTCGGACTGATCGACGAATCCGACATCCTGCTCGGTATTTACGAAGATAAGGACAGTTTCCAGATGAAGGTCGCCGAGGTCATGGTCAGCGATCTGGAAAAGGTGCCCCCCAGCGCGCGCATCGACTCTATCGTCAGCCTGTTCAAGCAGGACAAGGTCGCGATTATTGCCGACGACGACAATTTTTACGGACTGATTACCCAGATCGACCTGATCAACCACCTGCGCAAATCCATGTTTTAGGTCGCGGCTGCGCAGGGAAGCAGGCGGTTTTTTTCAAACCGGAGGTTACGAAATCCTGCTTTGGTTTATCGGGCATTCGGTTGTTACAGCTATCTGGCAACCGCTCTACCCGATCATTTTGACTTCCCACCGAAAACATTATTAAATGCTTTTGCACAGCTGTTCGGTTTTGATAATCAGCTAATCCACCCAGAGAATCCTGCAATGGACATTCAGCGCCTGCTCGTAAGCCTCAGTAACAAGATCATCATCCAGTTCGGCGTCGTGGTTGGCGTTGCGATTCTCCTGATCGCTTTCAATTTCGAGCTTATCTATCCATTTTACTTCGAGAATCAGCTGACCCGTGTCGGTATCACGATCAACGGCGCGATACTGGGTCTGCTCGTCATCGGCCTCGGTAATATCCTGCAGAACCTGCTGCGCTATCGGCGTGAAGAAACGGCGATTGCCCGCTTCGTCGAGAACGTCGAGGCACTCAAACCCGACCTGGTCGAGGGTTTGCCGGCGGATTCCGTCGTCGCCAGGCGCCATGCGACACTGCGTTCGATTCAGCACGCCCACGGCGAAATCAATCACAGCGCGCTGGCCGCGATGCTGAACGCCGATGAAACAACGCGTTTCGGCCTGATCCGGTTCATCAACAATATCCTGATCCTGACCGGTGTCTTCGGCACCATCGTGTCGCTGTCCATCGCCCTGCTCGGCGCCTCCGACCTGATCGATTCGGCAGATGCCAGCCTCGGGGGTATGGGCCTGGTGATTTATGGCATGTCGACCGCGCTATCGACCACGATCACCGCGATTGTATCTTACGTGGTCTTCGGCTATTTCTATACCCGCCTGAGCGACGTGCAAGTCCACTTTCTGAGCGGCATCGAGCACCTGACGTCGGTCTATCTGCTGCCGCAATACGTCAAGACGAGCGACGATATCGTGCACAAGATGGGCGATTTGATCAAATCGGTCATTCACGCCGCGGATCGGTTGCGCGCCACCCAGGAAACTTATCATGACGCCGCGTTAAGCCTGCAGCAGACCATCGCTGCCTATCAACAGCAAATCGATAATCTCGGGCTGGAGATGGAGAGTATCAAGGACATCCTGCGCGAGGGCTTTCGCCTGCCCCCCGCCGAGCGAGAATCCCGGCTCTAGATGGACGCGAGCTTTCCAGCGATCGGAGGCAGGCATGCCGGCATAGGCGGCGAAAACAGCTTCTGGCCGTCGTTTACCGACATCATGATGGTGATTACGATGATCTTCCTGATGGCGACCAGCCTGCTGGTGGTGCGCAACTGGCAACTGGTGGCGGAACTCCAGGAAAGCATCGCGGCGGAACGCATGGCGGCGCAGATGATCGAATCCACCTCGCAGGAAAACGCTACCCTGGAAGAACGCCTGGCCAACGCCGAACAGAGTAACTCGATCCTGCGCCTGCGCCTGATGAAAAAAGACGAGGAACTCGAGCTCGCGCAAGGCGCAATCCGCGAGCAGGAATCGAGCATTGCTTCGCTCGAGCTGTCAAACAGGGAACTCGAGTCGTCGCTGCAGCAAACCCGCTCGGAACTGGACGCCGCTAACCTGGAAATCAATGCCGCTACCGCGCAGTACCAGGAGTTGGCACAACAGCTCGAGAGCCTGAACCTGCAACTGGAACAACAGAAACTGGCCGAAGAACAGACCCGCAGCCAACTCGAAGTAGCCAGGACCCAGATTGCCGAACTATCCGCGTCGAGCACCCGGCAACAGCAAAGCATCGCCCGGTTAACCGAGGAAAAGTCGCTGCTCAACCAGGAAATCGAAGCCTATAACCAGCAATTGCTGACGCTCAAAGGCGACTACGAAACCGTGAAGTCGAAGTACGAGGAACTGATCAAGCCCGCGCGCAGCGCCAGGGGCAAGTACATTGCCGAGGTTTACTACGTCAAGGGCGAGTCGGGCGAAATCATTCGCTACCGTCAGCCCGGCGATGAGGGCTACAGCCGGCTGAGCCTGGCAGAAGTCGAAGCCCGCCTCGACAAACTTAAACGTGAACAGGGCTCGAACCTTTACGTCAAGATCATCATCCCAAAGGACAGCGGGCTGTCGTACAGCGAGGCCTGGCAGTTCATGCGCAATCTGCTGGTCAAGTACGACTATTATTACCAGGAATAGCCGTATACCGCTCGACTGTGTCGAGAAACAACGGCAGTTTGCAGAACCTGTTTGCAATTCTCCTGGGCGCAGGCTGCTGCTACAATTAACCCCCAATGTCCCCGTGGCACAACTGGATAGCGCGACGCCCTCCTAAGGCGTAGGTTGCAGGTTCGAGTCCTGCCGGGGACGCCACTTTTTTACGCCGGGACTCCGATATAACCGGAATCATTGTTAGCGGTTTAATACCCTGGTCACGAAGATCGTTTAATGACGCAATTGGCTTACGAGCAGAAAAAAAGAGCGCTTAGTCAGCAGCTGCAGTCTCATTCGAGCGGCATCCGCCTGGCAAAATCCACCTCCAACCTGTTCCGCACCCGCGAGCAGACTACCGGCAGCAGGCTCGACGTGCGTTCGCTCGACCAGGTGCTCGAGGTGGACAGCGAAAATCAGCGGGTCGAGGTCGAGGGCATGACGACCTATGCCGCGTTGACCGACGCCTGTCTCGAACAGGACTGCATGCCCCTGGTCGTGCCGCAGCTGAAATCCATTACCATCGGTGGCGCGGTGTCCGGCATTGGCATCGAATCGAGTTCGTTTCGTCACGGTCTGCCGCACGAATCGGTACACAGTATGGAGGTACTGCTGGCCAACGGCGAGGTGGTTACCTGCAGCCCGGATAACGAACACGCCGATCTGTTCTACGGTATTCCCAATTCTTACGGCACGCTGGGATATATCCTGAAGCTCACCGCCAGCACCATGCCGGTGAAACCTTTCGTCGAGTTACATCACGTTCGCTACAGTTCGGCGGACGAGTATTTCGCCGCGGTCGGTGAAGCCTGCCAGGGTGACGCCGATTTCATCGATGGTTCCATTTTCGGCGCTAACGAGATGTACCTGACCTTCGGCAGTTTCGTCGACAATGCGCCCTACACCAGCGATTATACGTGGCTCAAGATGTACTTTCGCTCGATCCGTGAACGCGAGCAGGATTTCCTTAGCGTGCGTGACTACATCTGGCGCTGGGATACCGACTGGTTCTGGTGCTCGAAAAACGTTTACGTACAAAACCTGCCGATGCGGCTGCTGCTCGGGCGGCGCCGGCTGAACTCGATTTCCTATCAAAAGGTCATGCGCTGGAACAATCGAGTCGGCCTGACCGCCGCTATCAACAAGCTACTCGATCGACATCCGGAGGGTGTGGTGCAGGACGTCGACATTCCGCTCGAAAACGCGGCCGATTTCCTGCGCTTTTTCCTCGACGAAATCGGGATCCGACCGGTGTGGATGTGCCCGATCGGAGGCCACGACATTAACCAGCGCTTCCCGCTTTACCCACTGCACGGCGCCGGGTTATTTATCAACTTCGGTTTCTGGG
>JAASSH010000104.1 GCA_021767985.1 Gammaproteobacteria bacterium
GCTCATATCCTGCCCCACTTTCTCCGCGGCGTCACCGAGGATGATAATGCGCCCGCCGTACATCATGTAGCCGGCCATAAAGGCCGCGTTACCACCACAGCACAAAGTACCGGCCTTCATGACCTGGCCGGCGCGGCTGCCCATGTTACCGCGCACGACGATTTCGGCGCCGCGAATCGCAACCCCGGCGATGGCGCCGGCATTGCCGCCGACAACGACCGACCCCTGGTAGATGTTGTCGCCTACCGCCCAGCCGGCGTTGTGTTCGACCTCGTAGTGCGCGCCGTCGGACAGACCGCCGCAGAAGTAACCCGCGGAACCCTTGATCCGCACCGTTATGGGGTCGACCAGGCCGACACCGATGTTATGGCGCGCATCGGGATTGATAATTTCCACATCCTGACCGTCACGCGCCCAGTCGCGAATCTGCTGGTTGGCATCGGTGATGCTGGTGTGGCTTAAATCGATCGTGACCATGTCTGATAGGTTCCCGGAGCGGGTTCGGTTGAGTTGATGGATTGGCCTGGAAACAGGCGATTCAGGCTGACCTCCTCGGACGCAATCGCAATCATGTCGTCGGTTTCGTAGAGCACCATCGGTTTGGCCGCCAGGTTATCCTTGGCGTAGCCGATTTCGTTCGGTGTCGAAACCAGGAACGAGAAGGTACCGTCCAGGTCCGCGATCGCGGTTTCCAGCACGCTGTCGAGCGATGCACCCTGCTCTAACTTGTCAGCTAGGTACACCGCCACTAATTCGCTGTCGTTATCGGTATGGAAGGTAAAGCCGCGGCGCTCCAGCCGGCGGCGCATTTTCCAGTAGTTGGTGATCTGGCCGTTATGCACGATCGCGATGTCTTCGAAACCGGTAGCCCAGAACGGGTGCGCTGCCTCGGGGCGAACCGCAGACTCGGTGGCGAGCCGCACGTGACCGATACCATGCGTACCCCTGACCTCGCCGACGTGATAAAGATCGTCGAGTTCGTGCGCGGTGCCGTCGTCCTTGATGATATCGAGCGTATGCCCGACTGAAACCAGCTTGGCGTGTTCCTCGATGTCCTTGGTGAAAGCCAGCAGGTCACCATCGAAATTGACCGAGATCTGGTAGGAGCAGCCCACGGAGAGCTCGGATTCGATGGTCGCGTCGTGGCGCTCGAGCAGGGTCGCGATACCGTCGATTGCGTCCTGGCGGGCCTTTGCGTCGGTCGGCACGATAAACCGCAGCTGCAGTAAATCCTGGTCCTCGCCGTAGAGCGCGAAGCCGGTACTGTCGGGTCCTCGATGCTGGCAGCCGTCGAGCATTTCGATCAGCGTTTTACCGATTTCGTGATCACCCGCCTGCTTGTATAAAACACCTGCAATTCCGCACATGTCGGTTACTCCCGCGAGAAAAATTTTAACCGCTCGAGCTTACTGAAGCCGATGGCAAAGGTCAACTGAAATGAAATTTTGTTTCCTATGAGGAAACAAAATTAGGTTGGAGAAGATTCGGAAATGATGATCGAAAGGTATCTGCAGGGCAGTTTCAGGATCTCGTCGGGTCCGTGAGAGGCCTCGGCATCGAAGAAAAGCGTATCGCCGGGCTCCAGCGTATAGGTTTTATTGGCGTGACGATAAGCCACCCTGCCCTCGAGCATGTAAATGAACTCCATGCCGGCGTGTTGAAACACAGGAAACACCTCGGATTCGTCATCGATCGTGATCAGGTAGGGTTCGATGCTGTAGGGCTTGCCGATAGTATGCCCGAGCAGCTGGTACTGGTGTCCGGCACCGGAACCGCGGCGCTCGATCGGCAGGCCTTCACCGGCCTTGATGAAGGTGACGTCGCGCTGCTCCTCGTAACCGCGAAAAAACGACGTCACCGGTACCTGCAGTGCATTGGCCAGTGAAGTCAGCGTCGCCAGCGACGGCGAAGTCTGGCCGTTTTCGATTTTCGACAGCATGCCGGTCGACAAGCGCGCCTGCTTGGCCAGCGCCGCCACGGTCAGGTGCAGGCGCTTGCGCGACGCGCGCACCTGTTTGCCAATCGCTATCTCCAGTGCCTCGACGCTGGGTCGTTCCAGCTCGGCGGCCTGGTCATCGTCGGTTTCATTGGAATCGGCCATCGCTTTGTTCTTTTTCGTAACAGGGCATATCAAACCGCAGCAAGCGACCGATTGCAACTTGGCGCGTGGCTGGTTATGGTTTGTGACTTCGTAGTGAAGTGTTTCGGTTATGGCGCAGAATACGCAAACCCAGATGGAGAACCAATCGTCCAACGGCGATTTCTATCGCCTCGAAACCCTTCTGCAAAACCTGCCCGGCATGGCATACCGCTGCCTCAACCTGAAGCACTGGCCGATGGATTTCGTCAGCGACGGTTGCTTCGATCTGTGCGGTTACCAGCGTCACGAAATCGAAAGTCAGCAAGTTTTATGGGGCGATTTCACCCACCCTGAAGATGTCGATTTCGTCGACCGCACGGTACATGCCGCCGCCGACAAGGGCGAACCCTTCGAGGTCGAGTACCGCATCATCGCCAAAAATGGCCAGGAAAAGTGGGTCTGGGAGCGTGGCCGCGTGGTCGACTACCGCGACGACGGCATCGCCATCCTGGAGGGTTTTATCAACGATATCACGGACCGCAAGCTGGCCGAGTCGGCGCTGATTCGCGCCGAGGCCTACGCCCAGGCGATCGTCGAATCGGCGGTGGACGCGGTGATCACGGTGGATGATCAGGGCAGCATCGAATCCTTCAACCAGGCCGCCAGCGCGATGTTCGGCTATCGTGCCGACGAGGTGCGCGGGCTGCACTGCCGGCGCCTTCTGGCACCGGAATACTTCCGTGAGTTCGACCGCTTCTTTCAGCGCCGTCGCGATCCTGCCGCGATTGCGGTGCAAAGCATCGAACTCGGCGGCAGCGACAAACACGGCCGTGAATTTCCGATCGTACTGTCGATGCGCGAGGTCCGCGACGTCGACGAAAAAAAATTCGTCCTGTTGATTCGCGACCTCACTGAACAGCGTCGCGCTGAAAAAGAGGTTCGCGAGCAGCGCGATGTGCTCGCGCATGTCGACCGTCTCAATACGCTCGGCGAAATGGCCGCCGGCATCGCGCACGAAATCAACCAGCCGTTGACCGCGATCTCGATGTACGCACAATCGAGTATTCGTTTTCTCAACAAGTCCGAACCGCAACTGAATCGACTGCAGGATGCACTGCAAAAACTCAGCCAGCAGGCCCACCGCGCCGGCGCCGTAATCGAACGCATGCAGGAAATGACGCGCCCGCACCAGAGCCACCAGGAAGTGATCGATGCCAACCGCATGTTGCGTGAAATTCATCAGCTCGGCGAAGTCGAGGCGCAGATTCGCAATTTCATTATCGTATTACGCCTCGACGACAACTTGCCCGCGGTCCTGTGCGACGCCATCCAGGTGCAGCAGGTTATCCTCAACCTGCTGCGCAACGGTATGGAATCGATGCGCGCCGATGGCTGCAGTCCAGGCAGCAAAATCGTTTTGCAGGCGCAAGTCGACAACGGCCGGCTGCGAATATCGATCATCGACTCCGGTCAGGGCATTTCACGCAAGCTCGCAAAGCAACTCTACCAGCCGTTCATGTCGACCAAGGAATCCGGTATGGGTCTCGGCCTGTCGATCAGCCGTTCGATCATCGCGGCCCATGGCGGACAACTCGAATTCATGAACAATAAGGTCGCGGGCACGACCTTTCACTTCAGCCTGGAAGTGTCGTCATGAGTGCAGACCAGCGGGTGTACGTCATCGACGACGACGAGGCGGTGCGCGATTCGATGGGTATGCTGCTGGAATCAGCCGATATCGACTACAGCTGTTTTGCCAGCGCCGACGAGTTTCTCGACGACCACGACGAAACACGCCGCGGCTGCCTCGTGCTCGATATTCGCATGCCCGGCATGACAGGTCTCGAGCTGCAGAAATCGCTGGGCGCGACGGGTTCGACCCTGCCGATAATTTTTCTCACCGGACACGGAGACGTGCCGATGGCTGTCGAGGCGATGCGCCAGGGCGCTTTCGACTTTCTGCGTAAACCGGTCAACGAAAACAATTTTATCGAACGCATTCAGCTCGCCCTCGACCAGGAGTCGGGAGATTGGCGCCAAAAAACCGATCGAGAACAGCTGTGCGAGCGTGTCGCATCGCTGACCGGGCGGGAAAGGGAAGTCTTCAAAATGGTCGCGGAGGGTATCGCTAACAAGGTCATCGCCAGCGAGCTCGGCATCAGCGAGCGCACGGTCGAGGTGCACCGCGCCCAGGTGATGAAAAAACTCGGCGCCAGGACGCTGGCCCAGCTGGTACGTATCCACATCGAGTCTGAATAGACCGCCATTGCGGCCTCCAGGCCGAGACGTCGGGCCGGGCTATCCATCCCACGAAATGCATTATCTGCCACGGAAAGCCTTCAACTTTTCCGCTGACAGCATACGATAAATTAAATGGCTAGCGGATCAAGCCCTGTATGACGGGACTACGGGGAATCCACAATAGGCAGCGCCCGCGAATTTTATTAGCCTTACCGTAAAAGAAATAAATCTCGATTGGTAATTCCATCAAAATCAACAAGTTGGAGGAAAAATGAGCAAACGTGTAGCAGTCATTGGCGCAGGCCCGAGCGGACTCGCGCAACTCAGGGCATTCCAGTCGGCGAAAGAAAAAGGCGCCGACATTCCCGATATCGTCTGTTTCGAAAAACAGCACGACTGGGGCGGCCTCTGGTTATACACCTGGCGTACCGGCCTCGACCAGTACGGTGAACCGGTGCATTGCAGCATGTACCGATACCTGTGGTCGAACGGGCCGAAAGAAGGCCTCGAATTCGCCGACTATGGTTTCGAAGAACACTTCGGCAAGCCGATCGCTTCCTATCCACCGCGCGCGGTACTGTTCGATTACATCGAGGGTCGCGTGAAGAAGGCCGGCGTGCGTCACTGGATTCGCTTCAACTCGCCGGTACAAAACGTGAGTTACGACGAAGGCGAAGGCATGTTCCATGTCACCGTGCACGACAACGAAAAGGATGTTAGCTACACCGAGGAATTCGACCATGTCATCGTCGCCTCGGGTCACTTCTCAACGCCGAACGTGCCTGAGTTCCCGGGATTCTCGAGCTTTAACGGCCGCATCCTGCATGCGCACGATTTCCGCGACGCGATGGAATTCAAGGGCAAGGATATCCTCATCGTCGGCAGTTCCTACTCGGCCGAGGATATCGGTTCGCAGTGCTGGAAATACGGCGCCAAGTCGATCACGACCAGCTACCGCACCGCGCCGATGGGCTACAAGTGGCCGGACAACTGGGAAGAGAAACCGCTGCTAACCGAGGTCAACAACAACACCGTGACTTTTGGCGACGGCTCGCAGAAAAATATCGATGCGATCATTCTCTGCACCGGCTACCTGCATCACTTCCCGTTCATGGAAGAGAAACTTCGGCTCAAGACCGAGAATCGCCTCGCCCCGGCGGACCTGTACAAGACCGTGGTGTGGCAGCACAACCCCAAGCTGCTGTATCTCGGCATGCAGGACCAGTGGTATACCTTCAACATGTTCGATGCCCAGGCCTGGTACGCGCGCGACATTATCATGGGCCGTATCGAACTGCCTTCGCAGGCCGAGATGCAGAAAGATATCGACGCGCTTCGCGCCGCCGAGGATGCACTCGAGGACGATTACGCCTGCATCGCCTTCCAGGGTGCCTATACCATGGAACTGATGGAAATGACGGATTACCCGCCGTTCGACTGTGCCGGCGCCAACGAGGCGTTCTACCAGTGGAAGAAGCACAAGAAGGAAAACATCATGACGTTCCGCGATCACGGCTACAAGTCGGCGCTGACCGGCACCATGGCGCCGGCGCACCACACGCCGTGGAAAGATGCGCTCGACGATTCGCTGGAGTCATACTTGCAGACCGAGTCCTGACGGGTTTTTAATACTCTCCCAAACCTTAGAGCATTTTGTAACGGGATTCCGGATGGAATCCCGTTTTTTTGTCCTTAAATAAACCGGACCCTGGTCTGACAGCCACCCCTGAAAGCAGACGCCCGTGACCGAAGTCCAGGTTTCCGAAATCGGCCAACTTCGGACTCTCAATTCCTTGAGTGCTTCCGAACTTCTATGCCTCGAAAACATGGATTATCGGGGATCGCATGCTAATTTCTGGAAATGCGTACGCCACCTGATTGTTTTACCTGTTTTAGGATTCGATTTAGTCGGTAAATTAATTCCGAATTTCCAGTATTATAAGGCTCATGCCCGGCAATTTCGTAAACCGTAAGCTTACCGCAGTTTTATATGCGGATATCGCCGACTACAGTCGTTTGACCCAGATCGACGAGGCAGGTACACATCGCGAGGCCATGGAGGTTCTCGAAGAAGCGAGCAGCGCAGTAAAGAATGCAGGGGGGAGTGTACTGCGATTTGCGGGAGATGCGATACTCGCTGAATTCGACAGCGCGATTAATGCAACCAACACTGCGGTTGATATCCAGCAAACCCTCGCCGTGCGCAACGCAGACAAGCCAGATGCCGACAAAGTACAAATCAGAATCGGGCTGAATATCGGCGACGTCATACAAGATCGCGGCGAGATTTACGGCGACGGCGTCAATCTAGCTGCACGCCTCGAATCCGCCTCCGATCCGGGCGGCTTGTGTATTTCGGCGGCAGTTCACGAACAGGTCAAAGGCAAGATCCCTGTCGATTTCCGCGACGGAGGTAGGCAAGCTTTCAAAAATATTGTCGATCCGGTTTTGGTTTATCACTGGCACCCGAAAACAACGAAATCAAGCGCTTCATCCATTTCTGGAGATACTTCCGAAATCCGTCCGTCGATAGCGGTACTACCGTTCGATAACATGTCGGGCGATCCCGAACAGGAATACTTTGCCGACGGTATAACCGAGGACATCACAACTGCGTTGTCGAAAATTCGGTCTTTTCTAGTGATATCACGAAACAGCAGCTTTACCTACAAGGGACAGGCGGTCGATACCAAGACCGTAGCGGATGAACTTGGAGTACGATACGTGCTAGAGGGAAGCGTGCGCAAGGCCGGTAGACGGGTACGGATAACTGCGCAATTGATCGACGCC
>JAASSH010000003.1 GCA_021767985.1 Gammaproteobacteria bacterium
AGCATCGGCTCGATGGTGAGCTCGAAGGTGCCCCAGTGAATCGGCAGCGATTGCTGCGCCCTGACCTCGAGATGGATATCGATTGCCTGTGACGGATCGACGTGATGAGCTCCCATGAAATAGCGCGGTCCGTAAGCACCGATCGGAATCATGGCGAGTCGAAACGGACCCAGGCGCGATCCAATCTCCTTGAAATAGGTATCGTTGTACCCGGTATCGCCGACAAAATAACTGCGGAAATCGTCGATCTCGACCACCCAGCCGCCCCACAGGGTCTTATTGGTATCCCAGAACGTGCGCCTGGACCAGTGCTGCGCCGGCGTCATCGTGACTTCGACCCGGTCGTCGAAACGGTGACTTTGCCACCAGTCGAGCTCGATCACCCGCTCGGCGGAGATACCCTGCTTCTGAAACCAGGTCTTGAGTCCGAGCGGCACGTACCACAGCACCGAATCGCCGAACATTGCGACGGTATCGCGATCGAGCGAATCGAAGTGATTATGCGAAATAACGACAAAATCGATAGGCGGCATCTGTTCGAAGTTCAGCGCCGGCTGGGTATAGCGCGGTTCGACCAGGAAATCGTAGTTGAAGGGGCGCTGCGTCAGGTGTGGATCGGTCAGGTAGTTGACACCGCGATACTGCACCAGCGAGGTCGCATGGCCGATCCAGGTCACCCGCGGCCGCGTGGCGTAGGAACCGATCAGTTCGAGGTCGGCGTTACCGACGATCGACGCAACTTCCCGCGGGTCGCGCGGTGGCGGACCGTCCTCGCGCAGGCGCATGAAAAAATACTTTACCAGCGACGCTTTATGCTGAGTGATAAATTCGCCATCGCCATGGTGCGCCTTGTCCGGGTCAAATGCGATTTTCGGCGAGCTGCTGCAGCCGCAGAGTAGCCCAAACATAAGGATCAGTAGACCCTGGTAGAGCGGTTTTTGCTGCTTCGTCCGGTTCATTTGGATACCATAACCCGAGTTACGAAGGATATAAACATGTTGCAGAAACTCTGGAACCCGGAGATCGAAACGCTGAGCCGGGAACAGGTATGCGCACTCGAAGCACCGCTGATAGCCGACCAGATTCGCTACGTCTACCAGCACAGCCCCTATTACCGCGACAAGTACGACCTGGCCGGCATTGATCCGGCGACGATCGATTCACATAGCGCTCTGGCACGACTGCCGTTTACCGAGAAATCCGACATTGCGCAGGCACAGCAGCAGGGGGAACTGTTCGGTCCTAATCAGTGCTGCGATTTCGACGATATCATACGCATGACATGTACCGGCGGATCTACCGGCGAACCGACGCGACTCGGCTGGACTCGTAACGATATCGATGGGTATAACGAAATGGGGGCGCGCGCGATGTGGGCCATGGGTTGTCGACCGCGCGACCTGGTCATCAGCTGCCTGAACTACTCGATGTACGCGGGGGGCATCATGGATCACGGCGCCTTCGAGACGCTGGGCGCCGGTATCCTGCCATACAGCATCGGCAATTCAGAGCGGCTGCTCGAGATGCTGTCGCGTTTCCCGCCGCGCGCGGCGGGCTACTCGCTTTTCATGACGCCCTCTTACGCGGTGCGGCTGGCCGATATCGCGCAGCAAAACGGTATCGACCTGCATCGTCTGAACGTTACCCGGGGTTATTTTTCCGGCGAGGCCGGGCTGCAGGTTCCGGGATATCGCGACAAGATCGAACAGGCCTGGGGCATGCGCGCGATGGACATGTACGGTACCGCCGAGCTCGGGGTACAAAGCGGCGAATGCGAACATCGCAATGGTCACCACTACTGCGGGGCGGGACTGGTGGCGGCGGAACTGGTCGATCCCGCGAGCGGCGAAACCCTTGCTTTCGAAGACGATAGCGTGGGCGAGCTGGTTTACACCTCGCTGCGGCGTGAGGCCTGCCCGCTGATTCGCCTGCGCAGCCACGACATCGTACGCATTTATACCGAGCCATGCGCCTGCGGCCGCCACAGTTTTCGGCTGCACACGCTGGGCCGCAGCGACGACATGTTCATCGTCAAGGGCGTTAACGTGTTTCCGCTGGCAATACAGGAAGCATTGCTGAAACATCGGCCCGAAATCAGCGCCGAGTTCTTCGTCGAGTTAACGCGGGAACCACCGATCGACTATCGTCCGCGACTGTGCATCGAGGTATCGCCAACGCTGAACAGCAAAGGTTACTCCGGACTGGCGCAGGCAATCGTATCGACCTTACAACAGCAGTGTAATTTCAGCGCAACGGTGGAGTTCGTAGCCCAGGGATCGATTGCCACCGAGCACAAGACGCGCCGCCTGTACCGCGCGTACCTCGACCAGGCAGCACCCGCGCTCGAGGTTCTCTATCGCCAGTAGCGGGTTGCACCTGGCATGATCAGGCGGCCGGCTGTCGCTTCGCCAGGAATTCGGTCATGTTCTGGTTAGACAATGGCTTGCTGAAGTAATAGCCCTGGTAGTACTTGCAGTTGAATTTCTTCAGCAGCTCGAACTGTTCCGGTCCCTCGACACCCTCGGCCACGACTTCGAGCCCCAGGTGCTTCGACAAGGCCAGGATCGACGCCACCATCGCCTGGTCGCCGGTATCGTTGCAGATGTCCTCGACGAAGGACCGGTCGATCTTGATATGGCTGACCGGCAGGTTCTTCAAATGCGCCAGCGACGAGTAGCCGGTGCCGAAATCGTCGAGCGAAAAACTGATGCCGCGACTGATCAATTCCTGCATGCGCTGAATCGCGTCATCGATATTGTGGATGATATTGTGCTCGGTAACTTCCATGATGATATTTCGGGTCGGCACATTGACGCGCTCTAGCTGGCCCTGAATATTTTCCGCGAACTGCTTGTCGCGGAACTGGCGCGGGCTGATATTGATGCAAAGCAGGAAGTCGTTACCGAGCAAACCCTGATGGACCCACAGCGTCATTTGCTTGAGCGCGGTGTCGATAACCCAGCTGCCCACTTCGACGATCTGGCCCGAAGTTTCGAGTACGTCGAGAAACTCCGCCGGTGCCACCACGCCGAGCTCGGGGTGTTCCCAGCGAATCAGGGCCTCGACGCCGATGACTTCCATCGAGCGATTCACCACCGGCTGATAGTAGAGCTGGAACTGGTTTTCCTTGAGCGCACGGCGCAGCTGGTTCTCGAGCTCCAGCTGGCGCGTGACGTCGCTGCTCATACTCTCGCTGAAAAATTCGAGACGGTTACGACCCTCGCGCTTGGCCTGGTACATCGCGGTATCGCCGAAACGCAACAGGTCGTGCCCGTTGTGATCTTCACTGGTAATCATCGAGATGCCGATACTCGCAGTTACATGCAATTCGGTTTCGTGAATTCGGCATTCCATCGCAATCGTGTCGCGAATCTTGTTGGCGATCTCTCGCGCCTGGGAGACGGCTTCGCGAGCATCCGGGCTCAGTCCCGACAGGATCACGATGAACTCATCGCCACCCAGCCTGGCCACGGTGTCGTCACCGCGCAGGTGCGCCTGCAGGCGCTGCGCCATCTCCTGTAACACCAGGTCGCCCGCCGGATGCCCCATCGAATCGTTGATGTACTTGAAATTATCGAGATCGATAAACAACAGCGCGCCGAAATTTTTATTGCGCCTTACGCGCGCCACTTCCATATCGAGCCGCTTGGCAAGCTCGTTGCGATTCGGCAACCCGGTCAAGGTATCGTAGTAGGCAAGGTATTCGACCCGCTCCTCGGCGGCGCGCAGATGGCGTATATCACGAGCGATGGTCGAGAAAAACTCGATCTCGCCGCGATTATTACGATGCGATATCAACACCTGCGAGGTCAGCACCTTTTCCCCGGTGAGCGACAGAAAAGTGGTTTCATCGGTCCACATGCCTTCCTCGATCGCTCGTGGAATACCCTCGCTCAGTATCTTCTGGCCGTCGGCCGGTGAGTGAAAATCTGCCAGCCGGATGCGGCTGATATTCTCATCCTTGCCGATGCCGAGCAGTTTGCGGCCGGACTGGTTGATATAGGTGACGAAACCGTCGAGGTTGGCGATACAGATCAGGTCGGGAGTGGCTTCGAGGATCGCGGTGAGTCGCTGCTGGCGCTCGCGCGCGAGTTTCTGATCGATAACCAGGCGCCATTCGCGCATCACCCGACTCGCGGTGCGCGGCAGCGAGGACATCGTTTCCTGGGTCTTTACGATGTAATCCGCGGCGCCTGACTTCATCGCGTTGAGCGCAACTTTTTCGTCGCTATAGCCGGTCATGACAATCGTCGGGCAGCCAGGTCCAGGATTGAGTAGCTCGGTGCCCTGGCCGTCAGGCAGTTTGATATCGGTAATGATCAGGTCTGGATTGGTATTCTCGATCAACGACCTGGCCTGTTGCAGCGTGGCCGTAATGGTCAGGCGACAATGCGCATCGGCCTCGAAAGCACGGTTGATCAGGGCAGCGTGCCCTGGATCGTCCTCGACCAGTAATATATTGTACTCAGGCTGGTTGCGCATATTGCTACGCCGGTTTGTTTTCCCAGTAAACTTGGCTGCCTCCCTGCTATCGGCATCTGCGCCATTAACCTAAGATAATATTCCTCACTTCATCGCACTGTTGTGCGCTGTCCTGGATAATGCCGTTAAGCGTATCAGGGCTGATTTCGAGCTGCTCGACCATGGCCGCGAGCCTGGGGTCGGAGTCGATATCAGGCACAGTGCCCAGCTGCGCCATCTGGTTGGCCAACGCCAGCATCAGCGCGGCGGTATTGTTTTCCTGCGCGAGCTGATACTGGTGGTGACAACCCACCAGTTCGGCGAGTTCCGCCGATAGGCCCCAGGCCTCGAGCAGCAGCGCGCCCACTTCGGCATGGTCGAATCCCAGCACCTCGCGTTCGGCCTGGTCGCGGAGCTGGTGCTGCTCTTCGATTTGACGCGAAATCGCTGCCGCAAGCGCCGCATCGTGCTGATAAATAACGAGAATTCCGAGATCGTGCAAGATTCCTGCGAGAAACAGGATTTCTGGATTGAAACCGCCCACCGTCTTTGCGATCAGGCGCGCCGTGATCCCGCAGCGCAGACTGTGAAGCCAGAAATCATCGATATTGACGCCACTGTAGCTCAGCGTGTTCATCGAGCCGGCGACCGAGGTGGCCAGCACCAGGTTGCGCAGATCAAGCTCGCCGATAATACCAATCGCGGAAGCGACGGTTTCGATTTCACGCGGGAAGCCGTAGTAGGAGCTATTGGCAATTCGTAAAACGCGGGCGCTCAGCGCAGGATCGTAAGCCAGGATTTCGGCGACCTGGTCGCGCGTATGATCGGGGTCATCGATGACCTGTTGCAGCCGCAGATACACCTCTGGCAGGCTGATTAGCTGCAGTACGTTTTCGACCAGTGATTGCGCGGTGGTTATCCCGGCACCATTATCCATGCGAGCAGAGAGGCTGTTTGTTCCTGCTGAGTATAGCCGGGGTAGCGAAAAACGTGCCGCAGAATCGCGGCCGACTAGCGCCAGGGGTTCTGGTTCCAGGCCAGCCAGTAGTAGCCGAGGTCCTTCATCAACAATTCGAACTTGGTGAAATCCATCGGTTTTACCACGTAACTATTAGCGTTGTATTCGTAGGATTGGGCGATATCCTTGTCCGCCGAAGACGTGGTCAGAATAACGACCGGGGTTCTGCGGGTGCTCTCATCGCCTTTTATCCGGCGTAACACTTCGAGACCGTCGACCTTGGGCAGGCGCAGGTCGAGCAGGATACAGTGTGGCCTGGGGTATTTTTCCTCGTCGGTGTACTCGCCCTCGTGGAATATATAGTCCAGGGCCTTCTGGCCGTCATCGACGTGATAGATTTCGTTCGATACCTTATGCTGCTCGAAGCTGCGCTTTACCATTTCGGCATGGGCATCGTTGTCTTCAACCAATAGCAATTTCAGCGGTTCGCCAACTGCGTCTACACTCATAAATCAACTTCCTCCGGGGAGGGTAGCGTAAAACAAAAATAACATCCCTGTCCATCGCGGACTGGCTCTATTCGGGCCAATTCCATCTTGAATCTCGACAACAGGCTTTTCCAGAGCGAGTCCGACCCCAGTTTTGGGCGGCTCATGCCGCGACAGGCTCACTTGAATTTCGGCTTGAATGCAGTCGGCCTCGGGAAACGGGAAGTAATATCGAACCGGGTCAGGTCCATGTGGCTGCGGGTATATTCCTCGGAAGCGTCTCGCGCCGGATTGAAATCCCAGCCCTGGTAGCGCCCCAGACGCAAGGCTGCATGCACCGCGCGCCGCCGGTCCTGATCGCGAATTACCGTATGCTGCAGAGCCGCGCTATCCCAGTAAGCCGCGGCTTCTTTACGGAAATCTTCGAGCAGCGGGTGTGAAACAAGATTTTCGAGTTCGTTGGGATCCTGCTCGAGATCGAACAACTGCTCCGGATCGGTGCTGCAGGAAATATACTTGTACTGGCCGCGCCGGATCATCAGCATCGGGGCGGCGGTGCCCTCGGCCAGGTATTCGCTGACGCAGGCGTTCGGATCATTCGCGGCATCACCGTCACACAGCGCAACCAGCGAACGTCCGTGCAGCGGATCGATCGGCTCAGGCCGGTCGCGACCGGTGAACTCGGCAGCGATATCGACCAGGGTTGGCAATACGTCGACCTGGGCTACCGGGGCGGACACGCGGCGCGGCTCAAAACGCCCCGGCTGGTGTACGATCATCGGAATCCGGTTCGACCATTCGCGGAAACTCATCTTGTACCAGAGGCCGAACTCGCCGAGCATGTCCCCGTGGTCCGAGGTAAAGATGATCGTGGTGTTGTCGGCCAGGTCGCATTCGTCCAGCGTTGCGCGCAGACGACCGAGCCATTCATCGACATAGCTGACGTTGCCGTAATAGGCGCGACGCGCGTTGACGATTTCCTGCTCGCTGAGGTCGACCGCGTCAAGCGCGATGACTTTCTCGAGGCGCGCATTGTGCGCATCCTGCCGTGCCGGGCGCGGCACCGCCGGCAGCGGAATATCGACATCCTCGTAAAGATCCCAGTACTGCTGCCTGGTGGCATAGGGATCGTGCGGATGAATAAAGCTCGCCACCAGGCACAGCGGGCGCGAATCCTCGCTGCGCGCGTGATCGTAAATGGCGCGCATTGCCTGGGTACCGACCTCGTCATCGTAGGCGAGCTGGTTGGTTATCGCGGCAACACCCGCCTGTTTGACACTCGACATGTTGTGGTACCACAGGTCGATGCGTTCATGCGGGTTATGCCAGTCGGGCACCCAGCCGAAATCCGCCGGGTAAATATCGGTAGTCAGGCGATCCTCGAATCCGTGCAGCTGGTCCGGGCCGACGAAATGCATCTTGCCGGAAAGGCAGGTGCGATATCCCATCAGGCGCAGGTAGTGAGCGAAGGTCGGCATGGTCGCAGGCAGGTAGGCGGCGTTGTCGTATCCCCCGCAGGCCGAAATGTTTTGCCCGGTCATGAAGGCATAACGCGCCGGGGTGCACAGCGGACTGGAGCTATAGGCGGCGTCGAACAACACACCCTCGTCCGCCAGGCGGTCGATGTTCGGGCTTTTCACCGCGGGATTACGGTAGCAGCCGAGCGCCAGCGCGCTGAGCTGATCGGCCATTACGACGAGTATGTTTTGCATGGGTTGCCTGCCTGGTTGAGCCGTAGTTATAACAGATTCTTGCCGTCGAACACGACCCGTTCCAGCTTGCTGGTATCCAGATCGTCGATGCAGCCGAGGTTAACGCGGCAGTTACCCGGGGCCCGGATGGTCTCGTTGTGGGTGTAAATGCCGCAGGTCTTGCAGAAGTAGTGTTTGGCGATCTTGCTGTCGAACTGGTACAGGCCGATATCATCTGGATTAGCGTCGATTTTGAGTTTATCGACTGGAATAACCTCGGTGCTCATCAGGGCGCCCTTGCGACGGCAAATAGAACAGGTGCAGCGCAGGCCCTGGGTTATTTCTTCAGCATCGAACGAAAATTTGATCGCGCCACAATGGCAACTGCCCTGGTAATGTTGGGTCATGAGTGCTCCCGGGTTTAGCTGTTGAATTGCGGCGATTCTAACCGGAACTGCCAGCTCCGCGAAACCAGTATCACCTCGAGATCCCGAAACGCCGTGGAAACGAATATTGAAGACGTCCGCATCCTGACAAAATTTCGGCTTTCGTGAGGTATGACCTAAGAGCCACCGGGCTGACTCCAGAAAAGCGGAAACGATTCTGAACCCGCAAGTTTAACACTGTCCCTATTTAATTGCGGTGAACAGGAAACGGTTTACGCAAAAGAAATATGCATCCTGTTCGACGAGTTTGTCGATACCCGCCAGCCATTGGTCAGACTCGTCCTGCGAGATAAGGCCTCGGCGGCGCGCAACGCGGGCATAGCTCTCCAGCATGTTGGCGGAAAAACTGTTCTCCGAATAGCTGGCATTCAGGATCGGGATCGCTTCTACCCGCAGCGCACCGAAACCAAGCCCCTTCAACAACGGCCTGAGCCGTTTCGGCAGATTCGGATTCACCAGGGCGACATCCCATGCGTCGAAAATGCGCCTGGTCAAAGCCTGGTCGGCGCTGTTCAGGATAGCACCGCTCCAGTCGGTTTCGAGTACCGCGATACGGCCGCCGGGTTTGAGCACGCGATAAAATTCCCGCAGCGCCTGATCCAGCTTGTCGACGTAGAGCAGGGTCTGGGTGCAGCTCAAAGCGTCGAAGCTCGCGTCGTCGAACGGCAAGGCCTCGACGCTGCCCTGCTGCAGATGCACCTGCGGCATATCGGCGCAACGAGCGGCGGCGTGTTCAAGCATATCCTCGCTGTAGTCGATACCCTCGGCACGGCCACCGGCGCCCACCGCGAGCGCCTGCTGTTCGAGCAGCAAGCCAGTCCCGCAGCCCGCGTCGAGCACGCACTCGCCCTGCGCCAGGGCAAGCGCTTTCAAGGTGCGCAGGCGCTGATTAACGATTTCGGGGGTCTGGTAGCTGCGATCGACAAGTGCGGCAGCTTTTTTATCGTATTTTTCCACTGACTGCCGGCCGAGTCAGCGCGACGATTCCAGACTGAGCTTGAGGCCCCGCTGGTAATACTCCGCCGCCTTGTCGGGCTGCTGCAATTGTTGCTCAAACAGCTGCGCCAGCGCGAGACAGGCCGCCGGAGTGGCCCCGGCACCAATGCTGGCCTCGAAGTAGCCCTGCGCCTTACCCCACAGGCGTGCGCGCATCGAAATGCGCCCCAGCGAAAGCAGCAGATTTTCGTTATGACCGAAATCGTCGAGCCATTTCTCCGCACGGGCTAACTGGGTGTTCGCGTCTTTGGCCTCGAAACGTCCGTAAACCTCGATCAGCGAATCGTCCCACTGTTTGTCGAGCGATTTGAGCACGAGTTGCTCGACAGCGCTGCTGTACCAGCCCTGGCGTGCCATCAGGTCGACATAAAAGCACAGCATCATCGGGTCTGATTGCAGGGATTTCGGAATACTGCCCCAGGACTTTTCCAATCCCGCCTGGCTGTCGGCGGCGCGTTCCAGCAATCCGCGGTACCCCGCCAGCTCCATTTCACGCAGACGGTTTGCTTTAACCAGTTTCTTGCGCCGCACGTCCGGCAGGATTTCGACCAGCGCCGGCCAGTCCTCGAGCTCGAGATAGGCACGTGCGAGCAGCATCGTGACGTAGTCGTGGCGGGGTGCGATGCTGTGCAAATGGCTCAGCGTCGCCAACGCCTGCTCGGTTTGCTGGTGGGCAAGCTGCAACTCCGCCTGGGTGACGCCGATGGCAAGCTCGGCGGCAGGATTGGCCTCGTGCGCGGCCTTGAGATAACCGTCACGAGCGTCGTGCTTGCCCTGCAACTGCGCCGCACGCGCCGCGGCGAGATAATGTACCAGCGGGCTTTCACTGGACCCGACCAGCCGCATCAGGTGGTTCTCGGCCTGCTCGAAACGGCCCTCGGCGAGATCGATCAAGCCCTGGTTGAGCTGACGCCTGGCTTTACCGTAGCGTCGATTTTGCGACTGGCGCTGCAGCGCCGACGGCATGCGCAATATACCGCGCAACAGCCTGATCAGGTAGTACAGCGCAACCATGAATAAAATCAATATCCCCAGCGCCACCGCCAGACTGGTGTCGACGGTCCAGCCACGATAACGCAGCATGACCACGCCGGGGTCGTCACGCACCAGCAACACCGCGGCCAGCACGACGATAACCAGGATCAGCAACTTGATCAGGAACTTAACCATTTCCAGCCTCCGTTGCTTCCGGCGCGACGGGTTCGGGCGCGTTTTCGCGCTGGCTCAGGATACGCTGCAGCTCGCGCAGCGAACCGGTGATGTCCGGCTTCTCCGGGCGCAGCTGCGTTTTCTGCAAATCCTGCAGCTGCCGCATGAAATCGTTATTGGCGGCATTGTCGAGATCGTAGAATTCGCGCACCAGCCGCAGGCTTTGCTCGATCAATTGGGCGTATTGATATGCGTCCCGGTCGAGCACCGCCCAGCGCGCGAGCTTGAGATTGTCTTCCAGCGTCTCGCTGACGTTGGCGACATTGGCTTCGATCTCGGTCGGCGCGGCATCCTCGTAGCGCACCGAGATCAGCGAATCGACGAAGTGATCGATTCTATCGAGCCAGTCCTGCGGTTCCTCGACCGCGGGGGCCTCCTCTGGTGCGGCATCGACGCGCACCGCGAAGCCCGGCTGCAGTACTCGAACCTGGCGCGCGAGCTGGGCCAGAATCAGGGTCATGCCGACAAGATCCGGGCGCTTGCGCGTTTTCAGATCGGCGATTTCCTCGCTGATCATGAGCCGTACCGGCAATAACCCGGGATCCCCGGTGAGCGCGATCTTGTCGCTGGCCGCCTGCAGCGTGATCGCGGCGCCCTCGAAATCGTCCTGCAGAATCAGCTTGTGCTGCGCGACCCGCATCAGGTACTCGACTTCGGCGAGTTGCCAGTCATTTTTGTCGCGGCCATAGAGTTCATAGAGTTTCTCGCTGGACTCGCGCAACGACTGCTGCCCGATACCGAGCTCATCGATTTTTCGGCCGAGACCGCCAATGTCGGCTTTCAGCGGCGTCAAACTGGAGTCCAGGCGTGCATTGCTGGCCCTGGATTCAAGCTGTTGGCGCAGCTCGGCAACCGTGTCGCGGTAGCCCTGCTGCACTTGCTGCTGCTGCCACCAGTAATAGCCGGCGGCAGCCGCCAGGCCGAGAATCAACAGGAAATTGAACAGGCCGAACCATGAGCGCCGAGGTTTCGCCACGGGCGCTACCGGCGCCTTGATCTCGGTTTCGGACCGGGACCCGGCTGTGGATTTGGCTCCGGATTCGGTCGCTTTTGCAGATTCGGTTGCTTCTTCAGATTTGGTTGCAGCATCAGCCTCGACTTCGTTCCCGACATCGGTCACGTCTATGGCTTCGGTCTCGCCTTCTGCCAGCTTCTGCGGATTCGAGGCAGGCTCGGCATCTTGCTGTTCACCAGACTCCGGTTTGGTCTCGAAAACCACCGCATCCTCGGTATCGATGACCACGACTTCCTTATTTTCATCGGTTTCGCTGGGTGATTTCTTTTTACTCATAAATAAGTCTGGTGCGGGAGCCTATGATTGATTCGCCCAATCGCAAATCGTTTGCTGTATTCCCTGATCGCTGGCGCTGCGCGCGATGATAACGGGTGCATTATGTCCCAGTTTCCGCGCCGATTCACGCATTCTTTCGCTGATCAAAAGCCACGGAATACGCCGCAACGCCTGCGCCGCGCTCGAGTCCACCAGCGCGAACAGGTTATGCATGCCCTCGTTACTGGTCAAAATCACCAGTGTCGGCAGCCCCGCGTCAACCAGCCGTTCGAAATCAGTTGCATCGGTTGCCGGCAGCGCCCGCCGGTATACCTCGCAATAGTCGACCTGCGCGCCCCGGCGAGCGAGTTCGTCGCCCAACAGATTACGCCCTTCCTGTCCGCGTAGAATCAGGACGCGCTTGCCCGCAACCTGCTGCAGGCTCGCTGCCGCCAGCAGCGCTTCGCTATTGTAAGGCTCGCTTGCGATCAATGTCGCGTGCGCGTCACCGATGCGCGCGCTGAGCGCCGCGTGGGTTGCGCTGCCGATCACCCCGATCAATTCGACCGCTGCCAGTTGCGCGGCATCGAAACGTTCGAAGGCGCCGTCGACGGCGTTGCGGCTGACAAACAGCAGGATGTCGTATCGCGTTATGTCCGGTGGATTTTCCCCGGCCGGGGCCGGCTGGATTTCGATCGCCGGGAAAGACAGCACGCGCGCACCCTCGCGTTCGAGCAGGGCGGTGAGTTCAGATTGTTGGTGCGCGGGCCGGGTGTTGAGGATGACCTGCCCCCGCAGCTTAGACCCCATCGCTCATCAACCGGGCGAGAATCCGGTCGGCGCCCTGGGCGATTAATTGCTGCGCCAACTCGACGCCGAGTTCATGCGCACGCTCGCTGCTGCCGCGTACCTCGGCGCGCAGTATCTTGCTGCCGTCGGGTTCACCAACCAGGCCACGCAGGTAAATCTCACCCTGCTCGAGCAGAGCGTAGCCCGCGATCGGCACCTGGCAGCCACCGTTCAGGGTTTGATTGAGCGCGCGCTCGGCGGTAACCCGCAGCGTGGTTTCGGCATGCGCCAGCGGCGCGATCCATTCGCGCAACTGTTCGTCGTCGCTGCGGATTTCGATACCGAGCACGCCCTGGCCGATTGCCGGCAGGCACTCCTCGGGCGGAATTTCGGCGCGGATACGGTCATCGAAGCCGAGGCGCTTCAGGCCGGAGGCCGCGAGAATTATGGCGTCGTAGTCACCAGCGTCGAGCTTCGCCAGGCGCGTATTGACGTTGCCGCGCAACCAGTCGACCTCGAGTTCGGGATAGCGTTCGCGTACCTGGGTCTGGCGGCGCAGGCTCGAAGTACCCACCAGGCTGCCGGCCGGCATCGCGGCAAGACTGTCATAGCTGTTGGAAACGAAGGCGTCGCGCGGGTCCTCGCGCTCCATCACCAGCGCCAGTTCGAGCCCGTCGGGAAAGTGCACCGGCACGTCCTTGAGCGAATGCACCGCGAGGTCGGCGCTGCCGTCGAGCAGGCCGGCCTCCAGCTCCTTGACGAACAGGCCCTTGCCGCCGACCTTGGCCAGCGGCGCATCGAGCAGCTTGTCGCCGCGGGTCTTCATGGTCAGCAACGAGACCTTGAGTTCAGGGTGCAGGGCTTCGAGACGAGCCTGCACGTGCTCGGCCTGCCACAGCGCGAGCGGACTGCCGCGCGTGGCGATGCGCAATTCGGTTCGGGGAGAGGTCATTTACAGGTTCTTGATAATTTTACGCACCCCGGGCAAATGCCGGCGACTGACCTCGAGGGTGTCTTCGATATCGCGGAAGAAGACCTGGTGGCCGTCGTTTTCGGACTGCATCCCGGCAAGCCGGGCCAGGCTTACCAGCGCATTGCGGTGGATGCGGTAGAAGCGATCGCCGAACTCGGCTTCGAGATTCTTGAGCGCGTCCTCGATCAGCACTTCGCCCTCGGTGTGGCGTACGGTAACGTATTTCTGCTCGGCATGAAAATAGTAAACGTTCTCGATCGGCACCAGTACCAGGCTGCCGCGCACGCGGGCGCAGATGTGCTGTCGCGGCTCCAGCCCGGACAGCATGTCACCGCTCCTGGAAGCCTGCGCCCGTGTCGGTCGCACGGCGGCATCCATCGCCACCTGCAGGCGATCCTGCTTGACCGGCTTGAGCAGGTAATCGACGGCGTGGGTTTCGAAAGCTTCGAGCGCATGATCGGAAAACGCGGTGGTAAAGACGACGGCCGGGGGCTCGTCGAGCCTGGAAATGTGGCGCGCGGCTTCGATACCGTCCATACCCGGCATGCGAATATCCAGCAGCACAATATCGGGCTCCAGGCTTTGCGCCATGCCCAGCGCTTCCAGCCCGTTCACCGCCTCGCCGACCAGTTCGTGCTCTTTCAACTCACCCACCATGCGCGCCAGACGATCGCGCGCCGGTTTCTCGTCGTCGACTATCAGTATCTTCACTCAACCTCCGCAATCGGAATGGTTAATGTAATAGTATAGCGCGAGTCAGTCTTTGCGAGCGCCAATGATGCCGCACCACCGAATGCCAGCGCCAGACGTTCTTTTATATTATCGACCGCCATTTGATTACCTTTACGATTATGTGTCTGTTGGGAGGTCACGATCGGGTTGGAAATCTCGATGATAATAGCGGAATCGGAGGCGTCAATCGAAACCTCGATTACGCCGCCGTCGGGCAAGGGTTCGATGCCGTGGTAGATCGCATTTTCCACCAGCGGCTGCAGCGTCAACGCCGGCAGGTTGAGCGACGGTTCACGGTCAGGCAGGTTCCAGCGAACTTCGAGACGGTCACCGAGCCGCAAGGCCTCGAGATCGATGTAACTGCGCGTCAGCTCGAGTTCCTGCTGCAGCGAGATACTGGATTCGGCCGCGAGACTGGCGCGAAACAGGTCCGACAGATTTTCGATCGCATGCTCCGCGAGATCGGGCTGATCATGAGTCAGGCTGGCGATAGTATTCATGCTGTTGAACAGGAAATGCGGGCGGATGCGTGCCTGCAGCGCCTGCAGCCGCGCCTGCGCCTGTATCTGCAGCCGCATATCGGATTGCCAGTGCAGGTAAAAATAGCGCAGCGCGAGGCCCACCAGGATCAGCGCAATCGAAAGATTACGCAGCAGGGTATAGCCGACGTCGCGCGCCGTGGGGCCATAATTCATCATGCTGCCCAATCCCAGACTCAGAAAGCTGACCAGCAGCGTCATCAGCACCGCCACCGTGAACACGGTAATGGTGGTACGCAGGTGATTGCCGAGCCAGCCCTGGCGACGCAGCAGGCAAAGCGCCGCGGCGGTGGTCAGGCCAACCCACAGCATCGCCACCGAGATCAGCGCGATATGTACGAACATGCGTTCACCGCCGTAGCTGACCAGCGCAAACATGATCGCGATCAGCTCGATCACCAGCAACAGGCGCAGGAAGACGTCGCCATCGCAGAAATCGGGCAGGTAAGTCGTATTTTCGGAGCCGGTTATACTTTTTTCCGTATTATCGGGCATTAAAGAGTTGATTTGTTGGTCGTGCGCTGCAAGCATACAACAATATACACCGCAATGTGTCGCCGTATTTCTCGCTGTTTTATGGGCGCCTGAATCAAGCCGAAAGAACCGATACCAATGAGCAAAGACGATTCCCGCATGTGGGGCGGGCGATTCAACGAACCCACCGATGAATTCGTACAGGCCTTTACCGCTTCGGTCGCATTCGATCGACGCCTGGCACACGCCGACATCGAGGGATCACGCGCGCACGCGATGATGCTCAAGCACATCGGCGTGCTCAGCTCCGACGAGCTGACCGCGATCAAGTACGGGCTGCAGCAAATCCGCGAGGAAATCGACGAGGGCCGGTTCGAATGGTCGGTGGCGCTCGAAGACGTGCACATGAATATCGAGGCGCGCCTGACCGCGCTGATCGGCGACGCCGGCAAGAAACTGCATACCGGGCGCTCGCGCAACGACCAGATCGCGACCGACATCCGGCTTTACCTGCGTGACCAGATCGCACTGTGCCGCGAAGGCATTCGAGCCTTCCAGCACGGGCTGCTCGACCTCGCCGAACGCGAGGCGCATACCATCCTGCCCGGCTTTACCCATTTGCAGGTAGCGCAACCGGTTAGCTTCGGCCATCACATGTTGGCCTGGTTCGAGATGCTGGAGCGCGATCACGGCAGACTCGGCGACTGCGCCGCGCGTATGAACCAGATGCCGCTGGGCAGCGCTGCCCTGGCGGGTACCTCGTACGAACTCGATCGTGAATTCACCGCCGATATCCTCGGTTTCGATGTCCCCTGCCGCAATTCCATCGACGCGGTCAGCGATCGCGATTTCGCGATCGAGTTTTGCGCGGCAGCCGCGATCTGCATGATGCATTTGTCACGCATGGCGGAGGAACTGGTGCTGTGGTCGAGCGCGCAGTTCGATTTTATCCGGCTGCCGGACCGCTACTGCACCGGCTCGTCGATCATGCCGCAAAAGAAAAACCCGGACGTCGCCGAACTGGTGCGCGGCAAGGCCGGACGCGCAACCGGCCATCTGATGAGCATGCTGATGCTGATGAAGGGGCAGCCGCTGTCATATAACAAGGACAACCAGGAAGACAAGGAGCCACTGTTCGATACGCTGGATACGCTGATCGGCAGCCTGCGCGCCTTTGCCGACATGGTGCCGGCGCTCGAGGTTAACCAGGACAAAATGTACCGGGCCGCGCAACAGGGTTACGCCACCGCGACCGACCTCGCCGATTACCTGGTAAAAAAGGGCGCCGCATTTCGAGATGCGCACGAAGCGGTGGGCCAGGCGGTTGCCTTCGCAATCGACCAGGACAAGGACCTCGGTGCCTGCACGCTCGAGGAATTGCAGCAGTTCGATACGCGCATCGAGCAGGATGTGTTCGAAGTGCTGACGCTGGAGGGCTCGCTCAATGCGCGCAATATCACCGGCGGCACCGCGCCCGAACAGGTGCTGTTCCAGGTCAACGCCGGCCGCGAGATGATCAAGGACTGAACCCGGCACGGTCGCCGCGCAAGCGATTCCTGGAGTCATCCCCCGCGCAAGCGAACTTGGAGTCATCGCCTGGTGGCGATTGAGTTTTCTGAACTCGAGCCGGGTTGATTTACCTGGCAGCACGGTACTTTATTAAGATCCCCGCTTGCGCGGCGATGACGTCATATTAGGATTCTTTCGATCCACTCCGCAATGTGGAAAATTTCCTGCTCCGAGACGCTGTGCGGCATCCCCTTGTATTCGTGCCATTCGACCGGGTAACCGGCCTGCTGGAGTTTTTGATGCGACTGATGCGCCAACACGACTGGAATCACCGGATCCGCAGAGCCGTGCGCCATCAGGATCGGGATTTGCGTGTTAGCCTCTGATTTTTCCGATTCCAGCGAATCCTCGAGCGCCAGATAAGTCGACAGCGCAATGATGCCCGCGAGCTGCTTTTGATAGCGCAGGCCTGCCTGCAGCGCGATCACGCCACCCTGCGAAAAACCGGCCAGTACGAGACGCTCCGGGGCGATGCCGCCCTCGATCTCGGCGTCCACCATCTCACTCAACAGCTCGGCCGACGCGCGAATGCCTTTTTCATCGGGCTCACCGGAGATATCCGCGGTACGAATGTCGTACCAGGCGCGCATCACGAAACCCTGGTTAATCGTGACCGGCATCATCGGCGCGTGCGGAAATATGAAGCGGATATTGAGCCCCGGGTCGAGCCGCAGCTCGGGGATGATGGGCTCGAAATCGTGACCGTCGGCACCGAGGCCATGCAGCCAGATCACGCAGGCGTCAGGCGCGTGCACGCCGGTTTCAATTACCAGGGGTTCGTCAGCCATGGTGTTTCTCGTTCGAAATCAAAGGCCGGATTATAGCCGCGCCGTGCCGATCCATCACGTTTTATTCAGGTCACTCAACGGACTGCGCACACCGCGCGCCCCACGTTTCAACACGTGGGTGTAAATCTCGGTAGTTTTGACGTCAC
>JAASSH010000105.1 GCA_021767985.1 Gammaproteobacteria bacterium
GTACCGTGACCTTTGCCGATACGGCGGATGGTTTTACCACGCCGAACTTCAGTCTCAATACCGCCGCCAGCAATGGTGCCGCCACCATCGATGCCGCGGGCAACTGGACCTACACGCCGAATGCGAATTACAACGGTGCCGACAGCTTTGTTGTCCAGGTGACCGATGACGATGGCAATGTCGAAACCCAGACCATCAACATCACGGTGACACAAATCGACGATGCCGGTACCTTCGGCGGCGATGTCTCCGCCACCACCAATGAAGATACCGCGACTTCGGGTACCGTGACCTTTGCCGATACGGCGGATGGCTTTACCACGCCGAATTTCAGTCTCAATACCGCCGCCAGCAACGGTGTCGCCGCCATCGATGCCGCGGGCAACTGGACCTACACGCCGAATGCCAATTACAACGGTGCGGATAGCTTCATCGTCCAGGTCACCGATGACGATGGCAATGTCGAAACCCAGGTCATTAATATCACGGTCAGCCCGATAAACGATGCCGCCGTGATCGCCGGTGTCGACACCGGGTCGATACAGGAAGATGTTGACGTTATCGCCAATAACATCAGTACTTCTGGTGTACTCACGATTGCCGACCCTGATACCGGCGAGTCCATCTTTGTGGCTGGCACGATCACCGGTACTTACGGTGATCTCGTGATGCAGACCAATGGCAACTGGACCTATACCGCCGATAATACGCAGGCAGCTATCCAGCAGCTCGACGCACTGGAAAGCGTTACCGATACGCTGACGGTAACCAGCTTCGATGGCACCACGCACAACGTGGTGATTACGATCAACGGCAGCGAGGATGCGGCGCAAATCAGCGGCACGATAATCGGATCGGTGACCGAAGACGGCACGCTGACCTCGAGCGGCACGCTTACGATCACGGATACCGATACCAGCGATACCCCGAGTTTCGCCGATGTCGGCGTCATCGCGGGCGATAACGCTTACGGTACCTTCGAGATGACCGCGGGCACCTGGACCTACACGCTCGACAACAACAACGCGGCGGTGCAGGCGCTGGATGTTGGCGAAACCCTGACCGATACGCACACTTTTACCGCAACCGATGGTTCGACCCAGCAGGTCACAGTGACGATCAACGGTGCGGAAGACGCGCCGGTGTTCGACTCGACCGCGGTGACCGCGGCGACGGAAGGCGTGGCTTACAGCTATACGATCACGACTAGCGATGTCGATGTCGAGGCGGTAACGATTACCGCGCCGACGCTGCCGGCCTGGCTGACCCTGGTCGACAATGGTGACGGTACGGCGACCCTGAGCGGCACCCCGAGCAACGCCGAGGTCGGCAGCCATAATGTCGTGCTCAACGTTTCAGACGGCAGCTTAAGCAGCAATCAGAACTTCACCATTACCGTGGCGAACGTCAACAATGCCGCGGTGATCGGTGGCGTGGATACGGGCTCGGTGACCGAGGATGAGAATGTCGTCGATGAAAAGATTAGCGTATCGGGCGCGTTGACCGTTACCGATCCCGATGCGGGCGAATCCAGTTTTGTCGCCGGCACTATCAACGGTGCGCTCGGCAGCCTGACGATCGATGCGGCAGGCAACTGGCGCTACAGCGCCGACAATAGTAATCCCGAGATCCAGGCATTGCAGGCCGGGGATACGATTATCGAGACATTGACCGTCACGACCGTCGACGGCAGCACCCGCGATATCGAAATTCTCATCAACGGCGCGCAGGAAGCCGCACCGCCGCCGGTGGTCGAACCGCCAGTGGTCGAACCGCCGCCCGAAGAAGAGCCGCCGCCCGAGGAAGAGGTAGTCGAGGAAGACAGCACGAGCGCTACCGAGCAAGTTCTCGAGGAAATTGTCCCGATCGTGCAGGGCAGCTCGCCGCCGCCGGCCCCGGAGGTCGTCTCCTCGCCAGATATCGTCGAAGAAGAGCAGTCCGTAAAGCTCGAAAAGGCTCGCTTTCAACCGAATATGGTGGATCCGGCGACCGAACTTCGGCCGGCCCAGCCGATACAGAACGCTGCGCTTGACGTCGACCGGCTGAGCCTGCAGGTCAGCGACGACGAGGCGCTCAACGAGCAATTCGAGCTCGAATTGCTCGATCGAATCGACCAAATGCACCAGGGCATGGATAACGAGGCCTATCGCAATGCCGACGATGTCGAAGTGCAGAGTGTCATGGGCTCCACCGCAACCATTACTGCCGGTATCGTCAGCTGGGTGCTGCGCGGCGGTTCACTGCTGGCGAGCCTGATGGGCACCGTACCGTTACTTAACCGTTTCGATCCGCTGCCGATACTAAAGACCAGGGACGATGAAGAAAATGTAGCGGAAGACGATGACGATGACGATGACGATGACACCGAGAGCCAGACCAGGCGACACGCCAGGCGCGTGGACAACTTGTTCTCGGGTAAACAGGACGCTCAGCAACGTAGCGGATTCGTAGATGAATAAACTTCGAAAATCCCTGGGGCTATTATTTCCGGCGATGCGCATCGCGATCGCGCTGGCGCTGTTGACCGCCTGTATCCTGCTGAGCGCGGACATGTTCGGATTTACCCCGGACGAAGACAAGATGGCGCTGGACACCCGCAAGCAGATCGCCGAATCGCTGGCGATCCAGTTTTCAGTGATGGATCCGAAGCGCGATATCCGCAAGATCGAGGGGCTCATCAGAATCGTTGCCAAGCGTAACCCGGCGATCCTGTCGACCGGGATCCGCAAGGCGTCGGGGCAGGTCGTGTTCCAGTCGCCGAACCACGCCCGGATGTGGGAAGGTTACGACGAAACGAAATCGACCTCGTCGCACGTGCTGGTGCCGCTGGTGCAGGGCAACAAGCTGTGGGGCAACATCGAACTGCGCTTCCCGGCGCTCAACAGCGATACCTTCGTCGGCTATACCCAGAAATCGATTTTCAAGCTGCTGGTATTTTTTATCCTGATCGGTTTCTTCGTCTACCTGGTGTTCATGCTGCGTACGTTGAAGCAGCTAGACCCGAGCGCGGTTATCCCGGAGCGGGTAAACGCCGCCTTCGATACGCTGTCGGAGGGCGTCATGATCGTCGACGAGGAAGAACAGATCCTGCTCACCAACAAGGCGTTTACCGACAAGATCGACCGCGACGCGATCACGCTGCTCGGCACCAAAGCCTCCGAGTTGAACTGGGAGCGGGTGTCGAAGGAAAAATCCGGTACGGAATTACCCTGGCTAGAGGTACTAAAAACTGGCAAGCCGACCATCGGCGCGCAGTTCAACCTGGTCCCCGACGAGGGCGATACCATCAAGTTCGCAATTAACGCTTCGCCGATACTGAGCCCCGAGGGCAAACCGCAGGGCGTGCTGATCACGCTCGATGACATCACCGAAATCGAGGAGCGCAACGTCCAGCTGCAGACCATGGTCCAGCGTCTCGAGAAAACCCAGGCCAAGGTGCAGGAACAGAACAAGGAGCTGTCTTACCTGGCGACGCGCGACGCGCTTACCGGCTGTCTCAACCGACGCTCGTTCTCCGAGCAGTTCGAGCAGCTGTTCCAGGCCGCGCGCGAGGATGGCAGCGAACTATCCTGCATCATGGTCGACCTCGACCATTTCAAGTCGGTCAACGATAACTTCGGTCACGCGACCGGTGACGAGGTGATCAAACTGCTGGCCGAGATCCTGAAATCGAATACCCGCAGTGAAGACCTGGTCGGGCGCTACGGCGGTGAGGAATTTTGTCTGGTGTTACCCGGGATGCCGATGGACGTCGCGATGAAAGCCGCCGAGCGGATTCGCCTGCGGGTCAAGGACGAATCGACCAAGCGTTACGAGAACGGGCCCCGGGTGACCGCGAGTCTCGGGGTCGCGAGTATCCGGGATAACCCGGAAGATCCGAGCGCACTCAATAATATGGCGGACGAGGCCCTGTACGGCGCCAAGCAGACCGGGCGTAACCGCGTGGTCAGCTATGCATCGATGTCCGAAATCGATGAAATTACCGAGTTCACCACGGCCGAAACGCTGCCGGAATCGGCTCCGGGATCTAACGTCGCCAGCCTGCAGCAGCGCATCACCGAGCTTGAGGATATCGCCTCGGAGTTCTCATCCGAGCTCGAGTACAGCAAGAGCTACGACCACCTCACCGGCCTCCCCAACCAGATACTGTTTTACGATCGCATCCACCAGGCGATCGAGCGCGGCTGCCGTCACGACCAGTTGGCCGCGGTGCTGATTATCGATATCGAGATGTTCAGCCAGGTCAACGCCAGTCTCGGGCGCTCCGGCGGCGACGAGTTGCTGAAGCAGGTTGCCTACCGCCTGAACTCGATCGTGCGCAAGTCCGACGGCGTATCGCGCCTGAGCGTATCGCGGTTTGCCGGTGACGAGTTCGCGATCCTGTTTACCGACCTCCCGGAAAAGGAGCACGTCACCTGGGCGGTCAAGCGCGTGCTAGATCTCGTCAACCAGCCCGTCGAAATCGACGGCAGCACGGTTTACCTGACCAGTCACGTCGGCGTCAGCCTGTATCCAACCGACGCGGATACGGTCGAGGGCCTGCTCAACAACGCGATGAGCGCCAAGCAATACAGCAAGAAGCACAAGTCGGAATATGGCTATCAGTTTTTCGATAACCACGTGCAGGAGCTGTCGCTCAGGCATTTGAAGCTCGAAGCCGATCTGCACCGCGCGGTCGAGAACGAGGAATGGGTGCTGCAGTACCAGCCCAAGCTGGATGTCGCAAAGCACAAGATTGTCGGCGTCGAGGCCCTGATCCGCTGGAACCATCCCGAGCGCGGGATAGTCTCGCCCTATGAATTTATCGAGTTTGCCGAGCGCCGCGGACTGATCGTGCAAATCGGTGACTGGGTGATCAGGGAGGCCTGCCAACAGTTGCGTCGCTGGCTGGACCAGGGTATTCACGATTGCAAGATTGCGATCAATTTGTCCAGCGTGCAGCTGATTCAATCCGATATCGTGCAACAGATACTGACTAACCTCGATGAGTTTAACGTGCCCCCGCGGCTGTTCGAAATCGAAATCACCGAAACCATATTGATGGAAAACGTGCGCCAGGCGATCGAATCGCTGGAACGGTTGCATGCACGAGGAATTACGATTGCGATCGACGATTTCGGCACCGGCTATTCTTCGCTGAGTTATCTGAAAACCCTGCCGATCAACTGTCTCAAGATCGATCGCGGTTTCGTCAGAGATATCTGCGTCGATGAAAACGACCAGAAGATCGTGCAGACGCTGATTTCGATGGCGCACTCGATGGGCATGCGGGTCGTCGCCGAGGGTGTCGAGGAGCGCGATCAATTCGAGCTCCTCGGAAATTACGCGGTGGACGAGATTCAGGGTTACCTGCTAAGCAAACCGGTCGAGGCCGACGCGGTCGAGGAGATGATAAGAAACCCGGGAAAACTGACGGAGTCCTCGGCAAAAGTAGTCCAGTTGCGCCCCTGAGCCCGATCGTCAGGCCTTCAATCCGATAACTTGAATCCCAGTTGCCGCAGCGTTGTCAGCGGCAATCCTGTAGTTTCCCGTTTGATGCTGAAACGCGGATACTCGAGCCGGTCGGGGTAGACCCGGCGCAAGCCGTCGAAATGAGCGGCAAAATCTTCGTCTCCAAGCGCCGCGCCGGCGACTAAAGCTTCGTGATCACGCCAGATATTGCAATGCAGGCGAAACAGCTCGGCCCAGGCCGCGAGCCCGGACCGGGACCGGTCGCAGTCGAGCTGCTGCTTTTCCGGGAGCAGTGTCGACATGTGCCAGCCGGATTCCAGTCCGAAATGCGCGCAGGCTGCATCGAGTATCATTTGCGTCCCCCGCAATCGACCTTCCACGCTGTAACCCGCGATATGCGGGGTGGCGAGATCGACCCGCTGCAGCAGATCTCGCGAAACCTGCGGTTCACCTTCCCAGGTGTCGAGGAATACGGTTATATCGTCACGTTCGTTCAGCAGCTCGAGCAGGGCGGCGTTGTCGACCACCTCGCCACGCGCCGCGTTGACCAGCAGGCAATTCGCGTTCAGGCTTTGCAGTCGGTCTTTATCGAACATGTGGTAGGTCGGGTGCCTGCCGTCACGCGTCAACGGCACGTGCAGGCTGATGAAGTTGCATTCCCGCAGAATCGTGTCGAGAGCGACGAAGTTCCGGTTGCAGTCGCCGGCTTCCAGCAGCGGTGGATCGCACAACAGGCAGTCGATGCCGAGCGCGTCCAGTTTCTGCCTGAGGCGCGACCCGACGTTGCCGTGGCCGACGATGCCCGCCCTGAGCCGGAACGGATCGAATCCCTTGTGCTGCGCCAGCGCGAACAAACCGCTGACGACGTACTCGGAAGCCGCCTCGGCGTTGCAGCCGGCCGCGTTGCTGCAGCCGATGCCGGCGTTTTCGAGATATTCCAGGTCGATGTGATCGGTGCCGATGGTCGCGGTGCCGACAAACTCTACCGGCGTGCCGTCGAGTAAATCCTGGTCGACGCGGGTCACGGTGCGGGTGATCAGGCAGCGGCAATCCTGCAGGTGCCGCCGCCGGATTTCGCGCCCTGGCATGAGCTTGACGTCGCCCAGATCACGAAAGGCGTCGGCCACGCTCGGAATGTTCTGATCCGCGAGGATCTTCACGTCATGCAAAAACGCTCGATCAGGTCGTCGAGCATTTTTATCGTCGGGTCGATATGCTCCAGCGGCAGGAATTCGTCGGGCTGGTGCGCCTGGTTGATCGAACCCGGGCCGATGACGATGGTTTCGGTCTGCATCGAGTTGTAGTAGGGCGCCTCGGTGCCGAAGGCGACGCTGCCGGTCTTTTTGCCGGTGAGGTGGGTCAGGTATTGCGCGATTTCGCTGGCTTCGTCGGTATCCATCGCCGGCATGCCGGCGCCGAAGGTTTGCGTTGATAAACCGAGACCCCGGGCCTCGGCAACCTCGGCCGCGAGCTGTTCGATGTCGGCCTGCAGCGTCGCGAACGACATCGACGGCAGGAAGCGAATATCGATCAGCAGCAGGCAGCTGCCGCAGATACGATTGGAATTGTCGCCGCCATGGATGTGACCCAGGTTCATCGTCGGCGTCGGGATGGTAAA
>JAASSH010000460.1 GCA_021767985.1 Gammaproteobacteria bacterium
CTGCCTCGACAGCTGTCGCCTGGAAAAAGGTTTCGTTCATTGGGGGCACGATATCGGAACTGAAGACGACCCCCTAAGCGCGGGATTAATGTTCGCAGTTCGGGCGGATGACGATTTCGATTTTATCGGTCGTGAAGCCATCCATCGTTTGCGCGCGTCACCACCCGGCAGCATTCGCGTGCTTTTCGAGGTGTGTGCCGAGGCACCGTTGCTGTTACATGACGAGCCGCTGTTTCGCGACGGTGTCCGGGTCGGCCGCACCACCTCCGGCGGTTTGGGATTTCGCACCGATATGGCGCTGTGCATGGGGTACGTGAACGGGCCGGTCGACACTGCGGCCGACTGGCATCTCAACCTGGCCGGTGAAATTCTGCCGCTCCGCCCGCTTAGCGAGCCCCCGTACGATCCCAGGGGCGAGAGGATGAAATCATGACCCTGCATACCCGCGTCGCCATCGTCGGTGGCGGTATTTACGGTTGCGGCCTGCTGTTGCAACTGGTCGAGAAGGGCTGGCAGGACGTGACGCTGCTGGAGAAATCGGAGCTGACCGCCGGGTCTACCTGGCATGCCGCGGGTTTTTGTACCCACTACAGTTTCAGCCCTACCCACCTTTTCATGCGTCAATTCAGCACCGACCTGTATCGGCGCCTGCAACAGGAAGACATCGCGGCTACCGGATATCATCGCTGCCGTGGCTTGCGCATCACGCATGACCCGGATCGTCTCGATGAGTTCCGTCACGGTATTTCGGTGGGCCGGCAGATGGGCATCGATTTCGAATTGATCGGACCGTCGGAGGTTTCCGAGGTGTTTCCGTTGATGGATACGAAGGGTTTGCTCGGGGCCCTGTACGAGCCCACCGACGGCTACGTCGATCCGGCGCAAACCACCAACGCAATGGCGCGACTGGCACGCGAAGGCGGCGCGCGCGTCCTGCGGCAAGCCCCGGTGGAAGCCATCGACTGCCTGCCCTCCGGTGAATGGCGATTGCGCACGCCCGAACACGAGGTGATCGCCGAACACGTGGTGCTCGCACCGGGCTTCTGGGCCAACGAGGTAGGTCAGTTACTGGGACTGGATCTGCCGATCACACCGATGTTGCACCAGTATTTCGTCACCGAAGATCACCCGGCTATCGCCGCCTGCGCTGCGGACAGCATTCCGCTGGTGCGACACCACGATTTCCAGTGGTATACCCGACGCGAGCGCGATGGCCTGATTCTCGGCGCCTACGAGGAGAACCCTCAGACCTGGTCCATCGATGGCGTGCCGAAGCATTTCGGCATGGAGCTGATGGACCCCGAACTCGAGCGTGTCGCCCACCTGATGGCCGATGCGATGGAGCGCATTCCCGTGCTCAACGAAGTCGGAATCAAGACCACGATTCACGGTCCCGTAAGTTACTCGGCCGACGGCCAGCCGCTGATCGGCCCGGCCCCGGGATTACGTAACGCGTGGCTCGCCTGTGGCAGCGGGTTCGGCATCGGCGAAGGCGCGGGCGCGGGTAAGCTGTTGGCAGAATGGATCGTCGAGGGGCAACCGCCGATGCACATGGGCGTGTTCGATCCACGGCGATTCGGCGATTATGCCGATCGCGATTACCGGGTGGCGAAGGCGATCGAAGTGTTCGCCTGCCAGTTTGCGACCCACTACGTGCTCGAGGAGCGTCCCGCAGGGCGGCCTCGTAAAACCACGCCGATATACGATCGCCTGCTGCAGGCGGGCGCGCGATTTGGCTGTGTTTACGGCTGGGAACGAGCCAACTGGTTCGCCGCTGACGATGAAGCGCATACGCTCAGCTTTCACCGCACCGAGTGGTTCGATGCGGCAGCACGTGAAGTGAGCGCGATATCCGGGCATGCCGGTGTGATCGACCTGTCGGGATTCAGCAAGCTGATGCTGCGGGGAACCGATGCCGCCGGGTTTCTCGATCGATTGTGTGCCAACCGGCCGCCGTCCCGCATGGGCGAGATTCGCCTGTGTCATGCCCTCAATCATCGAGGCACGGTGGAGTGTGAATTCACCATCAGCCTGACAGGCGAGAACGAGTACTACCTGGTCTATGCCGCCGCCGCCGAACAGCATCATATCGACTGGTTACAACGGCAATTATCACCCGGGCTCGATGTCCGCTTCGAAAACGTAACCGAGTCCCGCGCCGTGCTCGGACTGGCCGGACCGGCATCGCGTGATATCCTGACGCAACTGACCGACGCCGATTTAAGCAATGCGGCTTTTCCGTGGTTGAGCGCGCAACGGATCGACGTGGCGGGGCGCCCGGTACTTGCCATGCGGGTGAGCTACAGCGGCGAACTCGGCTGGGAACTGCACCATGGTATGGGCGACCAGCCGGCGATCTACGATGCGTTGAAATCCGTTACGGCAGCACCGTCAGATTTCGGCTTTTACGCGATGAACAGCATGCGCATGGAGAAAGCCTATGCTGCCTGGGGCAGTGAACTCACCGTGGAGAACACCGCCTGGGAACTGGGCCTGGAGCGCTTTGTCGCGCTCGAAGGCCGTGATTTCATTGGGCGCGACGCCTTGCTGGCGCAGCGAGAGGCCGGTGTAGCGCGAAAGCTCTTTTATGCCGAGGTCGATACGGTCGATTCGGATATCATCGGTGGCGAGGCGGTGTTCCGGGACGGTAACCGCGACGGTGTAGCCATATCCGGCGCCTATGGGCACCGCGTTGGCAAGAGCCTGGCATTCCTGCTGTTACCGAACGAAATTGACCAGCAGGAGATGGCGCTTTCGGTTGAAGTACTCGGGCAAATGTGTGTTGCACGGCTGTTACCATTGCCGGCCTGGGACGCGCAAAATCGCCTGCCTCGAACCTGAATCGGATAATTCAACTATGCAAGATTCCAACCCCCTGATTTTTTTATGGACCCATCCGCGATCGGTATCCTCGGCCCTGGAGCGCGTCATGCTGCAGCGCGGTGATCTCGAAACGCTGCATGAACCATTCATTTACCTGTATTACCTCGGCGATGCGCGTAAGGCCCTGGACCACTTCGACCCCGACCCGGATCATCCGACCGGATACGAAGGCATCCGTGA
>JAASSH010000106.1 GCA_021767985.1 Gammaproteobacteria bacterium
CACCATCGCCGGCTGTTGCAGCGCGCCGAGCAATCGAATGCTGTACGGGGTCGAAAACGCGCCGGGATGCCGCGAGAACTTTCTGTCGGCCCTGGCCGAACATGGCCTGGGGCGGAAAGATATCGTGCCGAACATCAACTTTTTTTGCGATGTTCCAGTAGACGGCAACCGCATGGCCGCCAACGTCTTTGTGCCCGGCGCCTCGAAACCCGGTGACTACGTGAGCCTGCAGGCGCAGATGAGGGTGCTCGCCGTGATTTCGAATTGCCCGCAAATGAACAACCCGTGCAACAATGGCAAGCCGACCGATATCCGGGTCGTCATCTCGCGCAATCCCTGGAACCCGAATTAAGGTGAAAAACCGGAAAGAATAACCGGGACAGATTTATTTAATTTGACATCTCCCGTCCATGGTTGCTGGCACAGATCCATAAATAGATCTGTCCCAGTTTCCCAGTTTCAGAATTTCCTTTCTGATCAGGCTGCCCGCGCCGGCACGCGGCCGCTGTGGCCGGTATCCGGGCACAGTTGGCGAAAACCGCCGGCCGCGAACACCAACGGCGCTGCCGGGTGTTGCGCAAATTCGACGATCTCGCCGATGATCATCGTGTGGTCGCCGAGCGGAATAGCGCGATAACGCCTGCATTCGAACCAGGCGCAGCCGCCGGCCAGAACCGGCGCGGCCCCAGCGCCGGTCTTGATGCCGCGAAACTTGTCGGCGCCGCGCGTGGCGAAGCGCATGGCGAGTTCCGTCTGGCCTTCGGCGAGCACCGTGATCCTGAAACGATCGGCGTTGACGAAGGCCTCGTAGCTGTCGGCCCGCCGGTCGATACACCACGAAACCAGTGCGGGCTCCAGCGATACCGAGCCGAAGCTGTTGATCGTCATGCCGACGGGTTTGCCTTCATCGCCCGGCGCGGTGACGATTGCAACCCCGGTGGTGAACCGGCCGAGCGCATTGCGTAACTCGCGGCGCGCATCGATATGCGTTATCTGCTTGCTCATGATGTCGCTCCCTGGTTATTTAACCGGATCGAGGCCGAGATTGACCCTGCCCGAAAATTCGTACTGGCGACGGTAAGGCAAGGGGTGGAAATGGCAGGCCTTGATGTCGCGCTGAATCCGTTCCATCGGGTGCCCCTTGAAGAAACCCGCGCCGCCGACGATTTCGGCGGCGAGCTCGACAGTTTTCATCGCTGCGCCGGCCACCAGGGTTTTACGCACGAGGGTATCGCTGGCGATATCGTCGGTGGGCGTGAAGCCGTGATTGTCGTTGCGCTGGATCATATCGCCGAGCACGATCGAAGCCAGCGTGTGCTGGTTGTGCATCTCGCCGACGGCGGCCGCCAGTTCGTCGGGACGCTTGCCCGCGCTCTTCAATGCGAGCTCGACCGCGGCATCGGCGAGGCCGACGTAGGCCGACATGATCAGCGGCATCGCCGTCGGCAGGATCACGTTCCACATCGGGTGCCAGGCACCGGCAGGACGCCGCGCGACGACCGCCTCGTCGGGCACGAACACGTTGTCGAGGGTGACGTCGTTGGAACCGGTCGCGCGCATGCCGAGCGTGTCCCAGTTGGCGTGCCGGGTGATGCCGTCGCTGCTGAACGGGATCGCGAAATGCAACACCTCGGTACCTTCCTCGCTGGTGTAGTTGGCGCTGGTGACGAAAACCTGCGCACCGGGGCTGCCGCTGACGAAATGCTTGTGCGCCGTAACCCGGTAACCGCCGTCGACTTTCGTCATTTCTCCGGACGATGCCAGCCAGTCGTTGGCGCCGGTGCCGGCGATAACCAGATCCTGGTCCGCGATCTTTCTCAGCGTGGCGGTCGCCTGGTCGTCGCCGCGCAGGTGCTTGAAAACGTTGACCGCAACCGGGTGGGTATGCATCGAGTAGGACAGCGCGGTGGCGCCGCAATGGCGGCCCAGTTCGCGGACGATGGCCGCGACCTCGGCATAGGTCGCGCCGCCGCCGCCGAGTTCGCGCGGAATACTCAGCCTGAACAGGCCGTGCTCGCGCAGCGCCGCGTAGTTGTCGCCGACGAAGCGGTTGCCGGCGTCGTGTTCCGCGGCCGCGGCGGCAAAGGTTTCACCGAGCTCCGCGGCCAGTTCCGTCCAGGTTTGTTCGACCTCGTGGGTCATTTTTATCGCTGTATTCATATTACGCTCCAAATTGTGAATCGGGGTTTTACGCTATGATCCAGTTCGCCCGAAAACTAACAAGTACAATTTTTGTACTGGATCCTGTATCTTGCCGGGTTACAGTAGGTGAATGTTTTCAGCGTTTGCGTGAGCCAACAAGTACAATATTTGTACTGCCTGGTTGACGCGAACCGGATCGTGGAGAGAAACGATGAAAGGTTATAGCCAGTTTTGCCCCGTCGCCAAGGGCGCGGAAATCTTCAACGAGCGCTGGACCCCGCTGATCATTCGCGAAATGATGTGCGGCAGCCGGCGCTTCAATGATCTCAAGCGCGGCAACCCGATGATGTCGCCGTCGCTGCTGTCGCAACGGCTCAAGTTCCTGGAACAGGCGGGGGTTGTCGAAAAGAAGACCGGTAACAACGAATCGGTCGAATACTCGCTGACCGAATCGGGTCGGGACCTCGGCGAAGTGGTTACGCGGCTCGGCCTGTGGGGCCTCAGGTGGGCGCGCAGCCGGCTGACCGAGGACGACTACGATCCCCAGTTACTGATGTGGGATATCCGCCGGCGCATCGACACCAGCGCGTTTCCGCCGGGGCGGGTAGTGCTCAGTTTCATGTTCCGAGATATGCCCTCGAATCGCAGGGCCTACTGGCTGGTGGTCGAAAATGGCGATGTCGACTTGTGTATCAAGTTCCCGGGCTTCGACGTCGATCTCACATTTGTTACCACATCGAAAACGATGGCGGACATCTGGATGGGCCATACGACGATCCGCAAGGAAACCAGCAACGGTAACCTGACGCTGGAAGGCAGCAGGAAATTGAAAAGCAACATCGACGACTGGTTTACCTGCAGCGTGTTTTCGGACCCCGAGGCGTTGCGCGAAAGCCTGACCTAGTCAAGGCAGCCAGCCGGCACGGCGGTTCAGGCGTCGCCGGCCGCCCCCATTACTTTTCCCGGCAGGCGCGATATTTCGGCCGCTTCGCCGCGCCCGTCTTCCCTGGATATGGTGACAGTTTACTTAATTTGAAGATAAGTTAACTGTCACCATAATTGCCTCATATGATATCCCTGCTCGAAAGTCAGCTGTAAGTCCCGCTCCGGAACGACGCGCGAAAGCTGGATATACGAACGCGCGGCAGGTAAGGTAAAGCGCTGAGGGTCCAGCCGGGAGATTCGATTCGATGATGCTCGCGATCGAGCGAGGTGACTAGCGTGCGTATCGGCGTGAAGCCGGTGCAGGCGCTGTTGTGCGCGATCCCGTTGCTGCTCGGCAATTCGGCGGCTACGGTCGAGCGTGGCGTCGATGCGGAGACCGGCCTGCGTTCGTGGGAATGGCGCGAGGCGGGCGTGGTGCTGCGCCTGGTGCAAAGGCTGCCGGACCAGACGCGTGCCTTTTTCCAGGCGCGGGGATTTTCCGACGCCGCGGCCGACCGCATCGCCGACGCCTGCATCTTTCAGACCGTTTTCCGTAACGAGAGCGAGCGGCCGTTGAGTTACTCGCTCGACGACTGGCGCGTGCTGCACGGCGGCGAGCGCGGAACGCTGGTGACCCGCGAGCGCTGGGATGCCGCCTGGCAGGAAGGCGAGGCGAGCCAGGCAGCGCGGATCGCGCTGCGCTGGTCGTTGCTGCCCACCCGCCAACGTTTCGAGCCTGGCGATTATAACTGGGGCATGAGCGGTTTCGGCCTGCCGCCCGGCTCGGTTTTCGATCTCGAGCTGGTTGTGCGTCTCGGGGATGAACATATGACACGCACCGTCGGCGGCATCGAGTGCGCGCCGGACCGCGAGGGGATCTGAGTATGCGCCGGCTCCTTGTCGCCGCCCTGCTGATGCTGTCCGCGCTGCCGGCGGCCGCGCAGCAGGCCGGCACTGGCCTCACGCGGCTCGACGACGCGCCGCCGGCGCCGGATTTCAGCCTGCTCGACATGGACGGCGCCGTTTACCGCCTGTCGGATTACCGCGGGCGCGTCGTCATCGTCAATTTCTGGGCCACCTGGTGTCCGCCGTGCCGTGAGGAAATGCCGTCGATGCAGCGCGCCTGGGAGCAGCTGCAGGCGGAAGGCATTGTGATGCTCGGCATCAACGTCGGCGAGGACGAGGATACGATTTTCCAGTTCACCGCCGACTACCCGGTCGATTTCCCTTTGCCTATGGACCGCGACTCCGCGGTCACCGGGCTGTGGCCGGTGCGCGGCCTGCCGACCACCTTCGTCGTCGATCCCGCCGGCCGGCTCGTCTACCAGGCGATCGGCAGCCGGGAATGGGACGATCCAGCCCTGCTGGACCTGGTCAGGGCGCTCCGGTAACGATGCCGGCCCGCGGCCGCGCCGCTCGTGGGCCGGAGAAGAAGTATACTGCCTCCGAATTCATACTTATCGACAGGTTTCTGGTGGTCAATGTCTTTTGAAGCTGCGGGGATAGTCTTGCCGGTCTGGTTACCGCTCCTGTGGGGCGTGTTGGTGGGGCTGGTGTTTTCCACGGTCGGCGCGGCCGGGGGCATCCTGGCCTCGGTCGGCCTGATTTCGGTCATGGGGATACAGGACCCGAACCTGGTCAAACCGATGGCGCAGGCCCTGACCCTGGCGACGCCGCTGATTGCCGTTCCGGGATACTACCGGCAGGGTCGGGTGGTGTTCAGCCTGGCTGTTATCCTCGGTGCCGGGGGCATCCTGGGCGCCCTCGTCGGTAGTACCCTGTCGGCTACCTATCTCACCGATATCGACGTATTCAAGTCGGTCTTCGGCGTGCTGACGCTTACGATCGCGTTGCAGGTTTTAGCGCGGGTGTTCGGCTATAAGCGAAAGCCCGGCTCGCGCTCCGAGCGTGCCGCCGCCGCCTTCGAGGGGCTCGTGCACGATGGCGGGGCGGCTCGTACCATCGGCGTCCGGCACCGGCTCCACTCGTTGCGGCGCATTCGCTTCGTGTTCGCCGGCGTGCAATTCGAATATGCGCCCTGGACCCCGTTCCTGGCCGGGGCGGGGATTGCCGTGCTTTCCTCGGCGCTCGGGGTCGGCGGCGGTTTCCTGCTGGTGCCGTTTATGGTCCTGCTGCTGGGCTTGCCCATGTTCCTCGTCGCGGGCACCGCGGCATTGGCGATTGCGGTGAGTTCGGTAACCTCGATCGGTAACTACATACGGCTGGGGGTCGAACTCGATGTGCCGCTATTACTGTTGCTGCTGGCGGGTACCGTTGCGGGCGCCTGGGTCGGGCCGCGCCTCAGCAGGCACCTGCGCGAACGCTGGCTGGAGGGGATCCTGGGGCTGGTCCTGTTGCTGATCGGGATACGCTACCTGGGCGGTTTTTAGAGCTCCGAATGATCGAGGCTGAAAAAATGCGGTAATGATTAAACCGGGACAGATTTGACTTCACGAATAGATCTGTCCCAGTTTCCGTTTCCCCTTTGCGGTTTGGTGGGGGGTCATTACCTCTCGTTTGTGTTTATACAGCCAGAGGGCTTTGTGGCACTGGAGGCTGCGGACGCATTGGGATTCAGATAGTTGCATGTGATTTGGGAGGTTGCTTCGCTGCGCTTTTAGGCCCTTTGGGTCCGCAATGACGGAGGTAGAAATTCAGGGCTCGCAGTCCGGCTCAGGTGCTTTCGTCCACTGCCAGTGCCTTGCCGAGTATGCGCGACAATTCGACTGCTTCGTCGCTTGCGAGGCGCGAACCGAGGATTGCCACTAATCTCTTGCGCAGCATGGGCTATGCCAACGCACGCGAATATATCGACGGCAAGAAAGACTGGATCGAGGCCGGGTTGCCGGTCGAAGCAAGCCCCCAACGGCGCGCTGGCTAGTTCGCGTATTTGACGGATATTTTACGCAGGTAAAACCCGGGTTTTACGCACCGGTGACGATCACTCCGGATAATTTCTCTCAGCCTGACAAGGCTTTATTCGTAAACCTACAGAGAGAAACGCCATGCAAACAGAAACCTACACCACCGAAACCGATCGTTACGCGCGCTGTGTCGAAATTTCGAAGCGCATTCGCTGGGATATCGACGAGGACGTCATTCGCGGGCGCAAGTTCGACTTCGGACAAAAGTTCCTGCCCGATGCGCTGTCGAAGGTCGACCAGATAGAGTTTTTGACCGCGGATCAACAACGGCTGCTGGGCCAGATCCAGGGTCGTACCTACGCCAATATCTTTGGCCTGGTCGAGCGCTTCATCAGTGCCAAGATCCTCGAGGTGAGCAAAGATCACTGGTTCGGCGACCAGGTTGCGCTCGAATCCCTGGTCCGTTTTACCGACGAGGAGCTCAAGCACCAGGAACTGTTCCGCCGCATCGAGGCGCTGTGCGCCGAGGGCATGCCGGAGGGCTACAGCTTCAAGCCCGATCCGAACGAGGTCGCCGCGGTCGTGCTGGGTAAATCGACCTGGTCGGTGCTCGGCCTGACCTGTCACATCGAGCTGTTCACCCAGGCGCATTACAAGCAGAGCATCGAACGGGACGACAACGTTTCGGATCTCTACAAGGACGTGTTCCTGTATCACTGGCGCGAGGAGTCGCAGCACGCCATCATGGACGAGCTGGAATGGCGCCGTGAAGACGCCAGGATGACCGCGACCGAACGCGACCAGGCGGTCGACGACCTGATCGCGCTGGTGGTTGCCGTGGACGGTATCCTGCAGGTGCAGTCGGCTACCGATGCCGAGTACTTTTGCCGGATTGCCGGCGAGGATTTCGATGCCGGGCAGCAGGAAAGGATCGCACAGGGCCTGTTGAAGGCTTACCGCTGGCAGTACATCGTGTCCGGCGCCCAGCATCCGAAGTTCCAGGAAGTCCTCGGTGGCCTGATCACCGAAGCGCAGGGCGAGCGCATCGGCAACGCGCTGGCGCCGCTGGTCGAGTGCGTGCACTAGGCTAAAGCCGGTTCTTGTCGAGGGGTGCCTTGGTGGCACCCCTTTTTTTTAC
>JAASSH010000461.1 GCA_021767985.1 Gammaproteobacteria bacterium
CCATGCCTCGACCCGGTAATCAACCAGCCGTCGCAGTCGTTAACCGACGACGGGATCTCGCCACGCACCACGCTCACCGTGGCAAACTCGAAGTCGCGATGCGCGAGCCCGAGCAAGTCGGCGAACATGACTGGATAGGGATTAAAACGCGGTACCATTCTATCGCGTAACAGCCCAACCTCGAGGATTCCGATTTTCATAAGATCTACCCTGTAACAAGCGCGCGCAATATACCATTGTCCGGTTCGAAACGGGTAGTCGCGCATGGATTTTCATTATTAATGTGATCATATTCTATCGGCAATCGATTGGCCCCGGCAATGGCGTAGTTGGTGATGCACGAGATTTTGTGATTAAATATTTCGCACAACCGCCCGCGGACAAAAACCCATGAAATCGAACGATTCAGCGGATCTCGAACTGCTGATGATAAAAAAAACGGATGATCTCAAAACCCATCAATGGGTTTATCAATTACTGCGCAACAACCTGCTCTGCGGCCGCATCGAACCCGGGAAATCGCTGACTATCCGCGGACTCGCGGAAATCCTGCACGTCAGCCCGATGCCGGTGCGAGAAGCACTGCATCGATTGGCATGTGAAGGGGCGGTCGAGGTTAAAAACAACCGCAGGGTAATCGTACCGATGATGACGGCGGAGAAGTTCACCGAACTCTGCGACCTGCGCATACTGCTGGAAACTCACGCCGCGGAAGGTGCATTACCCTATATAAAAGAATCGGATATCGAAACCCTCGAGCAACTCGATGCCAAAATTGACGAGGCCGTCGAGCAGGACGACGCCGACCATATCAGTCTCTGCAACCAGGCGTTTCATCGTTATTTGTACAGCGTGAACCCATTCCAGATTTCGGTGCCGTTGATCGAGAGCCTGTGGCTGCAGCTCGGACCCTTTTCCCGCATCGCGATCGACAAACTGGAGAAAGTCTACCTGGTCGATCGGCACGTCGAAGCGCTGGAGGCGCTCAAGAGTCGCAACCTGTTTGGCCTGCGGCGTGCAATCGAGGCCGATATACGCGATGGCATTGCGTCGATCAATACCGTCGACGGCATTCACGATTATTTCAAGGGAGTCGCCTGACAAAACGATTCCCGTCATGTTTAGTGATCACGTTCGACCCTTATGGCCGACACCCGCGAGTTCGATCGATCCCGCTTCTTCGACCAATCTGTGATCACAAAAACCGCGACTAACAGGCAACCCGTTCCCGACATATGACAGACAAAAACAGCAAACAACTGGCCGGTGAAATCGACTCGTTTCTAAGCGCCAATCCGGAGATCAAGCAGGTCGAGGTGCTGGCGACCGATATCTGCGGGCATTTCTTCGGCAAGCGTTATCCGATTTCCAAGCTGGCCACGTTTGCACAGGAGGGGCTGGCGATGCCGGCCAGCATGTTCGTTCTGAACACGCTGGGAGAGCCGCTCGACGGCATTCGCTACGGCGTAGACGATGGCGACCCCGATGCGCACTTTTACCTGGTTCCGGGTAGCCTGTGCCTGAACAACTGGGGCAACAAGCCCCGTGCCCAGATGCTGGCTACCACCTGTGAGGACGATCATCCGGCATACTTCGAGCCCCGCTACGTGCTGCAGCGGGCAATCGACGGCTTCACCGCCAGGGGCTGGCACCCCATGGTCGCCTTCGAGCTCGAGTTTTACCTGTTCGACGCGCAGCGTGACGCAGACGGCCTGTTGCAGATAGTGCGTAACCCAAAGACGGGGCGCAAGGATACGGCCACGGTGTTGTCCAGCACGCGTGTCGGCGACTTCGAAGAAGTCATCGACGATATCATTCACGCCTGCCAGTTGCAGAGCATAGATACCGGCGCCATCTCTTCCGAGCTCGGGCCGGGACAGTTCGAAATAAACTTCAACCATCACAGCGACGTGCTGCGGGCGGCCGACGAGACCAGCCTGTTCAAACGCACCGTCATCGAAATCGCGAAGAAGCACGGCATGTGCGCCAGCTTCATCGCAAAACCGCTGCTGGCGTATGCCGGCAACGGCCTGCACATGCACATCAGCGTCGTCGACGACGAGGGCCGGAACATTTTCGACCGGGGCGGCAGTGCCCATCAGCGTTTGCATCACGCGATCGGTGGCCTGCTCGATACCATGCCGGCGGCCATGTCTTTCTGGGCGCCGAGCGTCAACTCCTACCGGCGCTACCAGGGTGGCATTAGCTGCGCACCGGTCAGCCTGACCTGGGGCAACGAGAACCGCACGGTTGCCTTTCGCATTCCGCTCGCCAAGCAGGGCGCCTGGCGGGTCGAGAACCGTGTACCCGGGGCCGACGCCAATCCCTACCTGGCGATGGCGGCCACGCTGGCGGGGATGTTGCACGGTATCGATAATGAAATCGATCCGGGTGCGGCCACTACCGAGGCGGTCGAGGGCCGCGACGAAAGCCTGCCGCTCAAAATGAGCGCAGCGCTGGCCGCAACCCGATCCAGCGCAGCCCTCAAAGCGACGCTGGGTGAGCAATTCATCGAGCTATATTCTCAGCATCGCGCCGCGGAAACCGCTGCCTTCGAAAATCACATTAGCTCCCGCGAATATGACTGGTACTTATAATGAGCAGTGAAGACATCACTAGCAGCCATTCGATCTTTGCCAACATCTACGGCTACATGGGACGACCGCTGACGCGCAACCCGGATGACGCCGATGTGTTTGTCATCGGCCTGCCCTACGACCTGGGCACCAGCGGACGTTCCGGAACGCGCAGCGGCCCCAGGGGCATACGCAATGCGAGCGCCAACCTGCGCTGGGAAGAGAAACGCTGGCCCTGGAATTTCAACCTGTTCGAGCGGCTTCAAGTCGCCGACTACGGTGACCTGGAGTTTCCTACCGGCAATCACGATGCGCTGTTCGACGCCGTGGCATCGCATTACGGCCAGCTACTCGGCGCCGGCAAAAAAATCCTCAGCCTGGGCGGCGATCATTTTGTCACGCTGCCACTGCTGCGCGCGCATCACAAGCAATTCGGCAAACTGGCGATGATTCACTTCGACGCGCATACCGATACCTACAAGGAA
>JAASSH010000107.1 GCA_021767985.1 Gammaproteobacteria bacterium
AAATCCTTTTGCGACTGCCATACTTCTGCGAAGAACTTGTTTTCTTTCGCAGCGGCTTCGAGCGACTTTTTCGCGGCCGCCATGTACTCCGTGAAGTAATCCGCTGGCGTATCTTCCAGGATAACACCGTGATTATCCGTCAGATCTTTCAGCGCCTTACCGTTCTCAAAGATCCGGTAGGACATGGATTTCGACAGAGACGCGTTTGCCGCAACTTCCAGCGCTTTCTTCTCAAGATCGCTCAGCGAGTTGTAGAAGTCGCCATTCACATACATGTCCGCGTTCACGGTCACCTGGTGCAGACCCTGGAGGTAGTAGTGTTTCAGCACTTTCTGGAAACCAAAGACGGAGTCCGGCTTGGGGCAGCACCACTCAGCTGCGTCGATCGTGCCTTTCTCCAACGCTGGCAGGATGTCGCCGCCGCCCATAGCAACCGCTGGAACACCGATTTCAGCGTATGCAGCACCAACCATGCCCGGAGGTGCACGGAAGCGCAATTGACGGAAATCATCCATCGAATTGATCGGCTTGGGGAACCAGCCGAGAGCCTCAGGGCCCACTGGCTGCAGCATGAATCCCTTGACGTTCACACCCATTTCATCCCACAGGCGGTCATACAGCTCCTTGCCACCGCCGTACTGGAACCAGCTCAGGAACGCGATGTTATCGAGACCGACACCGGCACCCGCAACAGGCGCGCCGAACAGGTTAGCCGCAACGTGCTTGCCACCCCAATAATGTGTCCAGGCAAAGCCACCTTCAACGAGCCCCGCGTCGACGGCATCCATGATGTCTCGTGGTCCAACAACAGCGCCTGCCGGAAGAACTTCGATGGTGAGCGACCCATTAGTCAGGGCTGCAACGTCATTACCGAACTCCTTCAACATAACGACTTCGTCAGCTGACGTCGGTAGCACCGACTGGATACGCAATACCTTTTTGGCCGCCATGGCAGGAGATGCCATGATTGCCAAGGCTGCCGCGAAGGCAACTACATATTTTATTTTTAACATATCTACTCCTCTGGTTTAGAAAGCCTTCGCCATGTTATGCGTCGCGAGGCTGAAGGCAGCGCCCCGGAGCTTGTTGGGCCGACGGTCCGACCCCAGTTCAATCAACCAGTTCAATGCCGAAAACCGGCAAAACTTAGTTTAAATGAGACTCTCGGTCTCGATATTACAGCTTTTAGCGGTTGAGTAAAGCGCTAAATACACAAATTTTTGTTTAAATGAGACTCTCGGTCTCGATATTACAGCTTTTGGGGCTTGAGTAATAGTGCTAAATACTCATAAATCTCGTTTCGGTATCCCAAAAAACCGAACTTGATGGCGCTATTCAGGGTAGAACCACCTAACGAATTCGACAACCAGCCTTAAATGAGAATATTTGTTCCATTTTAGCGACACTTAATGTATCTTCGAATCGAAACCTATAACGAAAAGGGGCTCGTGGATCAATTCGACTACATCATCGTAGGCGCCGGATCGGCCGGCTGCGTGCTCGCCAATCGGCTATCGGCGAATCCGGCAAACAAGGTGCTGTTAGTCGAGGCCGGGGGCAGGGACTTAAACCCCTGGCTGCACGTACCGGTTGGCTATTTCAAAACCATGCATAATCCCGGTTTCGACTGGTGTTACCTGACCGAACCGGACCCGGGTATTGCCGGACGTCGCCTGCAGTGGCCCCGGGGTAAAGTGCTCGGTGGATCGAGTGCACTCAACGGTTTGCTCTACGTGCGGGGTCAGCCGGAGGATTACGATCGCTGGGCCGAGCTGGGTAATCCTGGCTGGAGTTTTCGAGAGGTACTGCCGTACTTCAAGAAATCGGAAGACAATGATCGTGGCGCCGACGAGTTCCACGCTGTGGGTGGGTTGCAAAAGGTGTCCGACCTGCGCCTGCGACGACCGATTGCCGAGCATTTTATCCAGGCCGCGACCGAAATCGGTATTCCTTTCAACGAGGATTACAATGGTGCCGAGCAGGAGGGGGTCGCTTATTTTCAACAGACCGCGTATCGGGGTTTTCGCTGGAGTACCGCCAAGAGCTTTCTACGCCCGGCGAAAAATCGCGACAATCTCGAGGTCGTTACCAACGCGCAGGTCACCAGCCTCAATTTCGAGGGCGCGCGTGTAACCGGAATTAATTACCGGCGTGGCGGCGAGCGCAAAACAGCTTTGGCCAATGCCGAAGTCATCCTCAGCGCCGGCGCGATCAATTCGCCGCAGATCTTGCAGTGTTCCGGTATCGGTGACCCCGAACAATTGAAAGCCGTGGGGGTCGAAACACGGCATGCGCTCCCCGGGGTCGGCAAGAACCTGCAGGATCACCTGCAGATCCGCCTCGTGTTCAAGACTAACAAGCGCACCCTCAACGATGAGTTGAACAGCTGGGTAAAACAAATGCTGGTGGGCATGCAGTACGTGCTGACCCGAACCGGGCCTTTGACCCTGGCCGCCAGCCAGGTCGCGATTTTCACCCGCTCCAGCGATGCGGTGCAGCGCCCCGATATTCAGTTCCACATGCAGCCCCTGTCGGCGGACAAACCCGGTGATGGTGTGCATCCGTTCTCGGCGTTCACCTCATCGGTCTGCCAGCTCCGACCACACAGCCGGGGATATGTTGCGATAAAGTCACCGGACCCGCTGCAGGCGCCGGCGATGATGCCCAATTATCTCTCGGACGAGCGCGACTGCGAGGTCGCCATCGGCGGTATTAAAGTCGCCCGACGTATCTGCGAAGCACCGTCTCTCAGAAATTGTGTCATCGATGAGTATGTGCCGGGCCGGCAGTTTCAGACCGATGCGGAACTGCTCGAGGCCGCGCGTAATTACAGCCAGACCATCTACCATCCGACCAGTACCTGTAAAATGGGGGTCGATGCGGACGCGGTGGTCGATCCGGAGTTGCGTGTACATGGACTCGAGGGATTGCGTGTCGTCGATGCTTCGATCATGCCGGAGATCGTATCCGGCAACACCAATGCGCCGACCATCATGATCGCGGAGAAGGCAGCCGACATGATTCTGGGAAAAACAGCAGCGACCTGTGAGCAAATGTAAGGGCTGACCCCTATTATTGTGATACTGGACGTTAGGCGATAAAGCAAAGTTCTGGTAGATGACCGCTACTGCACCGAAGCAGACGCTGTGGCATTTGGACTGAATGTCGGAAGCCGACTGAGACACTCGCATCATAAATAATCGCGTCATTCCCGCGAAAGCGGGAATCTATCAATGGAGGCACGTTACAAGATTCCCGCTTTCGCGGGAATGACTGCAATTTACGTCTGGTATTATTGGCCGAAGATTGCCTCCCGCCAGGGAAATATGAGGGTCCGCTATCGAGAGAGCAGATACTGAAATCGACTGTCTCAGGGGGTGAGAACGGCCAGATCGGATCAGTTGCTCACTATGTGGTCAGCGAGTCCGCGGCTTCGCCGTCGTTTCCCTCACCATTAACCAGGTCCCCATTTCAACGGGTGGTTGCAGCGGTTCCTGCCTGATTTGCGCCACCAGGTAATCAGCCGCATTTTCACCCATCTCGGCCGATGGCACGTGTAAGGTAGTCAGGGCCGGTTTAATCTGTGAGCTCATATCGAGGTCGTCGAAACCTGCAATCGAAATCTCATCGGGAATCTTGATTCCGCTCGACTGGCATTCGGCAACTGCGCCCATCGCCAGAATATCATTACCGCATAAAACCGCTGTCGGTAACTTCTCCAGCTGCAACACACACCGCATGGCTTCGCGACCCTGCTTGACGGAGTAGCTTCGTTCGATGATTTTTTCGGGCGCGAGCCGCAGGTTGCGCGCTTCTACCGCATCTCTGATTCCCAGCACGCGATCTCTTGCCCGGTCATTGTTTTTAGTCCGTCCCGCGATAACGGCCAGGTCGACATGCCCCAGATCCAACAAATAGTCGGCAATTTTTCTGGCGGCCTTTCTGTTATCGAAACCAATATAAGGTTGCAATGAATCGGAATCCCAGGCCCAGCAACAAACGTAGGGAACGCCCTTTTCTTCGAGCAACTGTAACAATGCCGGATCATGCTGTGACCCCACCAGCAACAGTGCCTCTACTCCCTGGCGTAACAACATCTTGACCCCGTTCAACTCCTCGACAAGGTCGTATTCATTACTGGCGACAATCAACGTGTAGTCATGCTGTTTAAGCCTTCGCTGCAGACTTTGTATACCCGCCGCAAATAACGCGTTATCCAGGGTAGGTACGATCGCGCCGATAATTCCGGAGTGGCGCGACGCCAGTGCCCTGGCCGCGCCATCGGGAATGTAACCGAGCAGTTCAATCGAGGCATTGACCGCCATTTGGCTCTTGGCGGCCACTTTTTCGGGATTGTTCAGCACCCTGGAAACGGTTGCCGTGGAAACTCCGGCGTGCTGCGCGACATCGCCCAGGGAAACGCTCTTTACAGAGAAAGCTCTTTGGCGGTTCGAGCCGGCGTTGCTGTTCTTTGTTTGGGGTCGTTTTGGCATCTATTTTTACAGCGTTTAACTTGTGGATGATTTTTTAAGACCTGGCGGATTGGCAGCAAACGATCCGGTAAGAAGCAAAATTATTGAGCGATAACCTGATTTCGTTTGACGACGCTATCGAAATCAACCTAAAATGTAAGCGCTTACATTTCAACACGAGAATACCAATGGCAATCGAATATATCAAGAAGGCGGCGAAGACGTCTGCAACCGGAGAAGACAATACCCGTGACATCGTAATCAAGATGCTGAAAGAAATTGAGGCAGGCGGGGAAGAGAAAGCGCTCGAATACGCCAAGCAGCTGGACGGCTGGGAAGGCGGCAATCCGGTTATGACCCGTGAGCAAATCGATGCCGCAATTGCAAAAGTTTCACAACAGGAAAAAGACGACATCAAGTTTTCTTACGATCGCGTCAGTAAATTTGCCCAGCATCAGCGCGATAGCATGGTTGAATTCGAAACCGAACTGAGCCCGGGCCTGTTTGCCGGCCAGAAGCTGATTCCGATGACCACCGCGGGTTGTTACGTACCCGGCGGACGATACGCTCATATCGCGTCGGCAATCATGAGTGTCGCTACGGCCAAGGTAGCGGGCGTCGAAAATGTTGTCGCCTGCTCGGTACCCCATGGTGACGAAGGCATTCACCCGGCGATCGTCTACGCGATGGACCTGTCCGGAGCGGATACGATTCTGGCGATGGGTGGCGTTCAGGGCATAGCAGCCATGGCATTCGGGCTGTTTACCGGAAACCCGGCCGATATCCTGGTGGGCCCCGGAAACCGTTTCGTCGCCGAAGCCAAGCGCCTGTTGTTCGGTCGCGTCGGTATCGACGTGTTTGCCGGACCGACCGAAATTGCGATTATTGCCGATGAAACCGCAGACCCCGAAATTGTCGCCAGCGACCTGGCAGGCCAGGCCGAACATGGCCCGGATTCGCCTGCCTGGCTGTTTACCGAATCCCGAGAACTAGGGGAAAAGGTCATCGAAATCATGCCGAAGCACATCGATTCGCTGCCCCAGGTTCAGCGTGAAGCGGCTACCGCCGCCTGGCGCGACTACGGCGAGGTCATCCTTTGTGATACTCGCGAGGAAGTTGCCCGGATCAGCGATCAATATGCAGGCGAGCACCTCGAAGTCCAGGCCAAAGACCTGGATTGGTGGCTCGGTCGGCTGAAGAACTACGGTTCCCTGTTTGTCGGTGAAGAGGCCACGGTTTCTTTCGGCGACAAGTGTTCGGGTACCAATCATATTCTTCCGACCAAGGGTGCCGGGCGTTACACCGGTGGCCTGAGCGCTGCCAAATTCATCAAGGTGGTTACCTATCAGCGTCAGACCCGCGAAGCAACCCGCGAAGTGGGAGCAGCCTGTGCCCGGATTGCGCGCAGCGAGGGCATGGAAGGCCACGCCCGTGCCGGCGATATTCGCCTGGCTAAATACTTCCCCGATGAAACTTTCAACCTGGGTGAGCTGCGTTAATCCCGGACATTTCGGCAGACGCATCGAGTAGACAGGTGCTGGACAACATCCGACAACTGTTCGATCTGAGCGGACGGGTTGCGTTGTGTACCGGAGGCAGCTCCGGTATCGGCCGGCGCATGGCGCTGGCGCTTTCGCAAGCCGGCGCCGAGGTTGTACTGGTGGGTCGAAACGAGGCTGCACTGGCCGAGGCGATGGAGCAGATAAAAACCGGGGGTGGCGGTCGCGGCGTGACAATTGCGGCTGATCTGCTCGATCGCTCCACCCTCGGCGATGTTGTGGCCGAGGCTTCGGAGGCGTTCGGCGCGCCGGATATACTGATCAATGCGGCCGGTATCAATCTGCGCGAACCCTGGGATGAAATCAGCGAAGCCAGCTGGCAGCAGACGCTCGATATCAATTTATCCACACCGTTCTTTCTGGCGCGGCATTGTATTCCCGCGATGAAAAGCAAGGGTCGGGGCAACATCATTAACGTCGCGTCGCTGCAATCTTTTCGAGCCTTCGCCAACAGCATTGCCTACGGCGCATCCAAGGGCGGGATTGCACAACTGACGCGCGCCATGGCGGAAGCCTGGTCGCCTTTCGGTATTGTCACTAATGCCGTCGCGCCGGGTTTTTTCCCAACCGAGCTGACCCGCAAGGTTTACGAAAATCCCGAGTTACTGGCGCACAATGCAGGCATGACCGCCATTGGTCGAAACGGCGAGTTATCCGATCTCGACGGCGTCACCGTTTTCCTGGCGTCGGCGGCCGCCAACTACATTACCGGACAGATTATCGCTGTCGACGGTGGGTTTACCGCAAAGTAGAGATTAGCAATGAAGGCACTTGTTTATACCTCACCCATGGAGCTCGAGTATCGGGACGAACCCGATCCGACCCCGGAAGCCGGCGAGGCGCTCATCCGCGTTGAAGCCAGCGGTATATGTGGCTCGGATATGCACGCCTATTTTGGCCATGACGAACGGCGTCCGGCACCGCTCATCCTCGGGCACGAAGTGAGCGGCGAAGTTATCAGCGGGAGCCGCAAGGGCCAGCGCGTAGT
>JAASSH010000462.1 GCA_021767985.1 Gammaproteobacteria bacterium
CACGTCGACCGTGGTCGGCATCATACTATCGGTGCCAGTTGGGCTCGGTGCGGCCAGAAATCTCGCCTGGCGGCCGGTTTACCTGTTCTGCCGCGGCATTCTCGCGGTGTCGCGTACCTTTCCTGAAATTATCCTCGCGATATTTTTCGTCAAACTGTTCGGTTTCGGCCCGTTCGCCGGATTCCTCGCGCTTAGCGTCGGCACCATCGGCTTTTACGGCAAGCTGCTGGCCGAGGATATCGAGGATATGGACCCGGTGCAGGCCGAGGCAATCAAGTCGGTCGGCGCCGGCTGGTTGCAGTGGCTGAATTACTCGGTACAACCGCAGGTCATGCCGCGCATGATCGGGCTCGGCATTTATCGTCTCGACATCAATTTCCGCGAATCGGCCGTGGTCGGCATCGTTGGCGGTGGCGGCATAGGCGCAACGCTGCTGACGGCTTTCGACCGCTACGAGTTCGATTCGGCAGCGGCGATCCTGCTGGTAATCATCGGCATCGTCATGGTGCTCGAGTACACCTCCGGTTATATCCGCAAGTGGGTGCAATAGTGCCGGTCAGGCAGCAGGCAGATACCAAAATCTGGAAGCGCCGCACGACGAGGGCGCAGCTCGCGACCTGGTTCGGCTGGCTGCTCGGGGTAGCGATTTTTGTCTACTGCTGGCGCCTGATTTCGGACAAGACCATCTGGTTCTTCGTTACCGACGCGCCCAAGCAGGCGGCCGACATGGCCGAACGCATGGTGCCGCCGAAATGGTCCTACATGGACCAACTCTGGGCCCCGGTCTGGGATACGATCAATATCGCCACGCTGGGCACCGTGATGGCGCTCTTCATCGCGGTGCCGATCGCGTTTTGCGCGGCCCGCAACACCACGCCGAGCCGGACTTTCGTGCGTCCGGTGGCACTGTTCATCATTGTCTCCTCGCGTTCGATCAATTCCCTGATCTGGGCCTTGATGCTGGTGACGCTGATCGGGCCCGGGGTACTGGCCGGGGTCATCGCGATCGGTCTGCGTTCGATTGGCTTCTGCGCCAAACTGCTGTACGAGGCGATCGAGGAAATCGACCATAACCAGGTAGAAGCGATCATTGCCACCGGCGCCAGACGCAGCCAGCAGCTGAGTTTCGGCATCGTTCCGCAAATCCTGCCTGCCTTCGCCGGTATTTCCGTGTTTCGCTGGGATATCAATATTCGCGAATCGACCGTGCTCGGGCTGGTCGGCGCGGGCGGCATCGGCCTGCAGCTCGACGCGTCGATTTCAACCCTGGCCTGGACCCAGGTCTCGCTGATATTAATCGTCATTCTCGCTACCGTCATCGTCAGCGAATGGGTGTCGGCCAAAATCCGGCACGCCATTATCTGAAGGTAAGCATCGACATGGCGCGTCCCTTCGCGATCGATCCCCGGCTCGAGGACAATTACAACAACATGGCGCGGCGTCCCGATGCGCCGGCGCTGATTCAACAATGGGCCGAGCGCAGCGCAGACTGCCGCAAAAACGCCGATGCGACGCTCGACTGCGCCTACGGGAGCGGCGAGCGGGAACGAATCGATATCTTTCGCTGCGGCTCGAAGGATGCCGCTCTGCTGGTTTACCTCCATGGCGGCTACTGGCAGCGCGGTGATAAATCGATCTATAGTTTTATTGCGCCGGCTTTCAACGCGGCAGGCGTCGACGTCGCGATCGTCGGCTATCCGCTGTGCCCGCAGGTCAGCATGAGCGACATCGTCGGACGCACTCGCGATGCCCTGGCCTGGCTCTATCGAAACGCGAAGTCGCTCGGTATCTGCGCCGATCGTATCAACCTGTGCGGCCATTCGGCGGGCGGCCACCTGACCGCGATGGCGCTGACCACGGCCTGGCCTGACCATGGCGACGCGTTACCGGCCGACCTGATCAAATCGGGCATTCCGCTGAGCGGCCTGTATCTGCTCGAGCCGCTGTTGCACACCACAATTGCCGATGCCTTGCACCTGACCGCGGACGAAGTTCAGCAGCTCAGCCCCTGTTACTCGAAACCGGCAACCGCTGCACCGCTGCTGGCGATCGTCGGCGGCGCCGAGAGCGACGAATTCTTCCGCCAGACCGCCGAGCTGATCAATGCCTGGTCGCGCCCGGACCTGCAAACCGACAGGTTTGTCGAACCCGATGTCGATCACTTCGACCTGGTCGACCGCCTGGCCACCGCCAACAGCGAAATTTTCCGGCGAGTCATCGACTGGTTGCGTTAGCGCAAACTGCCGCAACCCCGGCAGCCCTACCCTTTGCGTCCTGATTCCAGATAGCGTTCATAAGCCGCCATGAATTCGGGCGATAGATCTCGCAGACGATCCATGTTGATCCGTCCGGAACGGGTCAGGTAGCTGAAGGCAAACTCCAGCGGCGGCAAATCCATGCGTGCGCGGAAATCGTCGTACCAGCGCGCCGAAGTGTTGGCGGCGTCCACGATCTTGCGCGCGATCGGCTGACGTTGCCGTTGAAAATCCTGTAGCGCGGTATCGAGATTATCGTGCTCGGTCAGCGCCCTGACCAGCGCGATCGAGTCCTCGAGCGCGAGACGAGTCCCCGAGCCGATCGAGAAGTGAGCGGTGTGCGCGGCATCGCCGAGGATGACGCGCTTGCCAGCCACCCAGTTGTCGCACCACAGGCGCGGGAATCGGCGCCAGATCGAATGATTCGCGAGCAGCGGCGCTCCAGCCAGCGTATCCGCGAACAGCCCGGCGCAAACCCGCGCGCTTTGCTGTTCATCCATTTTATCGAAACCATGCGCAAGATAGCTGTCGTGATCGCATTCGACGATGAAGGTACTCATCTGCGGTGCGTAGCGGTAGTGATGCGCATTCAGCACGCCCCGATCGTCGCGGATGAAAGTTTGTGTCAGGGTGTCGAAGGATCGCGGGCAGCCGAACCAGGCGAAGTGATTGTTGAAATAGTCCAGTGACACCGCGAAACCGGGTTCGTCGCTGCGCCGTACCACCGAGTTGAGCCCGTCCGCACCGATTACCAGGTCGGCGTCGAGCCCGTCGAGACTTTCGATC
>JAASSH010000463.1 GCA_021767985.1 Gammaproteobacteria bacterium
ACCGTAGCGACAGACGATATCGGTGGTTCTGACTTCACTTCTGAGAATATCGGCAAGATGCTTTAAAGCCTGGTTACCGATCTCGTGGCCATAGGTATCGTTGACCACCTTGAAGTGATCGGCATCCACCATCACGAGGCTGGTTGGAATGCCGCTGCGCTTGGAACGATCCATCTCGGCCTGCAGCACCGTTTTGAAATGGCGAAAGTTGAACAGGCCGGTCAGGGCATCGGTGGACACCAACTCTGACAACTCAATGACCTGGTGGCGCAGTTCTTCGACCAGCTCGAGCCACTCGCAGCTATCCTCGCCCACCGGGCATAGTGGTCTGCTATCGCCGGATTTACTCATTCTTGTTCAGTTCTTCGATCCTTTCCCTGGCTTCGGGCGTCGCGCCAGGACCGGCCTCTACCTTGATATCGCGTGGTCGCAACACTTCGCCCCTGGTCGAATAGACCCGAACGCGGGATATGGGTTCGCCGTGTTCACGATCGAGAAAGATCACCGGCTCGCTGCCTTCGCCAAACACCCACTTGTCGCCCCACTGCGTCAGCGCCACCAGCAGCGGCATCATGTCCTTCCCCTTCCTGGTTAATATGTATTCGTGGCGCTTGGCTCCTTCCTTTACCGGCACACGGTCGAGGATTTCGTTGGCGCAGAGGTTCTTCAATCTTGCAGTCAGGATATTACGTGCTATCCCCAGCCGTTTCTGGAATTCCTCGAAGCGGCGCGTACCCAGAAAAGCTTCGCGGATAATCAGTATCGACCAGCCTTCGCCGATGATGTCGAGCACGTGGCCGACCGATCTTCTAAATGGGTCAAACTTCTCGGGTTTTGACATTAATCCAGGTACTCAGGAGTTTCCAAACATGGCGTGCCGATAACGGGTATACCAGGAATATTGCCCTGCCAGCCAAACGCCGCTCATCAAATCAGTTGTGAATAAAAACTTCTAACGCATTCCCGTGCGCAGGTCAACCGCCATCACCAGGCTCCAGCGCCCCGGCGTTACTATTTTCGAACCGGGGCAAGTCGTCATCGATTTCATAATACTGCCCCGCCTCGCTAACAAAAACATGGCCGATTGTTTTCAATCCCGCGGTCGAGTCCAACGATCCGGCGGCCACCGATATTTTATCGCGGCCATCGCGAGCATCCCAGAACAGGCTGGCCCCGCAACGATTGCAGAAACCACGGTAGGTGTTCGGCGACTCGTCGTGATACCAGCGCAGGGTTTGCTGATCGAGCAGCTTCAGATCGGACTGACTGACCGAGGTGTAGGCTGCAATATGACCGTGGGTACGTCGGCAATTTTCGCAATGGCAGTTGATTATGTCGCGTCGCGGGCCGGTTATTTCATAGCGCACCCCGCCACAAAGGCAGCCACCCGACAGCTTTTCCGGTTTGTCACCGCTCACGGGAAGCCTCCTCGATTGGCATGATTTCGTCAAACGAGTGGATTGCATCGAAACTCTCGATTTCGCGCCGCGGCGACTGTGAGTCGGGTTGATAAATCGCCAGCAGGCTAGCAATTCCGTATTCCCGTGCCGACTGCAGGGCATGCAGGTTATCGTCGATCAACAATGTCCTGTCCGCCGCGAACGGGTGGCGCTTGTGGACTTCATGCCAGCATTGCGGATCTTCCTTGGGCAGCGAGAACTCGTGCACCGTTATCAATCGGTCAAACTTGTGCGCGATCCGGGTCTTGTCCATCTTCAACGCCAGGCTGTCATGATGCGCGTTGGTCACCATCACCACGTCCTTGCGCGCGGCGCGCAGGGCATCGAGAAAATCGATACAAAACGGCCGCACCGAGACCTTGTGGCTGACCTCGTGCTTCAACTCGACGACATCGACCTCGAGCATTTCGCTCCAGTAGTCAGTGCAATACCAGTTGAGACTGCCTTCGATTCTGCGGGTCTGGGTAACGATGTGTTGCTTTGCGGCCTGCGGATCCATGCCCTTGATCTCGGCATAGCGCAGCGGCAGATATTCCTGCCAGAAAAAATTATCGAAGTGGAGGTCGAGCAGCGTCCCGTCCATGTCCAGCAGCACTGTTTCGATAGCTTGCCAGTCAATCATATCTCGGGCCCCGTCCGCACTTCCCCGGAGTTCAACCGCTGTTAGAGTTCACGGGCAACCCGGATACCAACATTGTACTGGCCTTTGTCGCTCTTGAATTTTTCCCGGTTTTCGGCGCGCATCGAGTTGGCCGGGCTGCGGTAGGCACCGCCACGCACCACGCGCACATTACAATCACCGCCCTCCCAGACAGAACCGTCGGTGGGCGCATCCTGGTAATTGCGATGGTAGCAGTCGTGCACCCATTCGAAAACATTGCCAGCGGTGTCGTGAATGCCGAACGGATTTGGCTTGTAAGTGCCGATCCTGGCCGGCTTGCTGGTGCTGAAATCGCTCTTGCAGTCGAAGCAATGCGCGTTACCGACGCCGGGCTTGATGCCCCACCAGAAAGAGGTGGTAGTACCGGCGCGAGCCATATACTCCCATTCTGCTTCGGAAAGCAACCTATAACGCATACCGGTTTCCTTGCTCAACCAGCGCGTGTAGGCAATCGCGTCGTCCCAGGAAACGTCGATCACCGGATGAGTCTTGACGTCCCAGCCGCTGTTTTTCGGTTTCTTGCGACCGGTCGCATCGGCAAAGCGGTAGTATTCTGCAAAGGTCACTTCATAGACCGAGACCATGAAGGAGGGAACGCTAACCTCGCGCCGCGGTACTTCATCAGGTGCGACAATAGACGATGCCCCGCCCATACGGAAGGTACCCGCAGGCACCTTGATCATGGTCGGGCCGTAACCGCCGGACTTGAGGCGATCTCTAAAAGCGTCGGCCTTGTCGACGTAAGCAGGTTCAATCTCCGGCTCGGGCTCGGGCACCGGCTCGGGTTCGGCAACTGGCTCATCCTCGACCATTGGTTCGGGTTCGGGTTCGGCCTCGGTTACCGGTTCAGGCTCGGCTTCGAGCTCAGTTTCTATCGTCTGCGTAGTGCTTTCGACCAACTCGGTACCTTTTTGC
>JAASSH010000464.1 GCA_021767985.1 Gammaproteobacteria bacterium
TGAAGCGCTCGTTGACGATCTTGCCGGGGTAGACCAGGGTTTCACGGTCGAAGAAACTGGAAGCTACCGGCGTATCGCCGTACCTGATATGCGGCAGGCTTACCAGCTGTTCGGCCTCGGTGTAAAACTCGGGTAACGCCGCCAGCCCCATGGCCTCGAATTTTCGGTCCTGCTCGGGCGTCCAGAATTCGAGCTTGCCGCTGGGCGTCGGGTAATCCAGGTCCGCCGCGGGATCCCGACGCATTGCTTCGGTGACGTATACCGGGTCCAGTTCCCCGTTTTTGGCCTCGAAGTAGGGCAGTCGCACGGTGCGGTTCGGCAGGCTGGTGAGTCGCTCGGTGGTGGCATCGGCGAGATCCGGCGTCGACTCGACCAGCACCTCGTCCCACAGCTTGCGCGGGTCCTTGTAGTCGTCCTTGAGCAGGTCGTCGAATCCGAATTTCTTGCCGAGCTCGATCCAGAACCAGTGATCCGATCTGGCGTCCCCGGGAGGGTCGATCAGGCGGTCGTTCCAGACGATACGGCGATCCTCGGCAAAACGGGTGGTGCCGCCTTTCTCGATTCCACTGGCCATCGGCAGCACGTAGTCGGCGTAGCGCGAGGTGGCGTTCTTGAACAATTCCAGGTGCACCACCAGGTCCAGCGCCTGCAGCGCGCGGCGCACGCGGTTTTGATTCGGCCACTGCGCCAGCGGGTTGTTGCCGGTGATCAGGGCCTTGAGCGGGTAGGGCTTGCCCTCGAGCATGGACTGCATCCAGTCCGACGGATTTTTGCCGATGCCGGCGCGCGTCCAGGGTCTGCGTTCCCTGGGCAGGCGCGGCGCTTGCCAGTTCATTTCCGACGATACGTTGAAATAACCGCCGCCGCGGCGTCCCCAGTTGCCGGTGATTGCGGCAATGAACATGAAGACGCGGTTGGTTTGCACCGAGTTGGTATGCTGGTTGATGCCGCGGCTCAGAAAAATCATGCAGCCGTCGGCCACGGCGATGGTTTTTGCCAGCATTTCGATCTGGTCTGCCGCTAGGTCGGTCATCCTGGCGGCCCAGTCTAGGTCGTACCCCTGGTCCACGACGAAATCCCGCCACTCGAGCCAGCCGACGACCCAGCGTTCACAAAATGCCTGGTCCTGCAGGTCGTTGGTGAACAGGTAGTGAATAATACCGAGCCCGAGCGCCATATCGGTGCCGGAGCGGATCGGCAGCCAGGCGTCGGCCTTGCTGGCGGTGGCGGTCAACCGCGGGTCGACCACGATCATGCGGGCGTCGTTCCTGAGGCGCCAGTCGTTGACCATGCCGAAATTGACCGGTCGGGTTTCGGCCTGGTTGTCGCCGATATAGATGTAGGCCCCGGCGCTGCCGATGTCTTCCTCGGTATAGACGTTGGCCATGACCCCGGTGCCCTGTGTCAGACCGAGCGCAACGCCCTTGCCGAGGTCGCAATAGGGTTCGGTAGCGGCGACATTCGGGGTGCCCCAGAGCCGCGCGAACATCGGAATCGCGCCGATGATATTGAGCACGCCGGTGCGCGAACCGGACTGGATCGCGAGCGCCTCGCTGCCGTACCGTTCGCGCACGGCTGTCAGCTTGCCCGCGATTTCGCTGAGCGCCTGCTCCCAGCTAATCGGCTGGAACCTGTCGCTGCCGCGTTTGCCGACGCGCTTCAGCGGCGTCGTCAGCCGCTTCGGGTTGTTGTACATCTGCAGCGTCATTTGCGACTTGGGGCAGATCCGCCCCTGGAATACGGGATCTTCATCGTTACCGTAAATGTTGACCACCTGGTCACCGCGCAGGTGGTACTTGATCGGGCAGCCGTTGAAGCAGATGTTGCAGCCGCCCGGCACGATACGCTCTTCCTGTTCGAGCAGTTCCGATTTTTCCGACCTGCGGTAGGAGCCGCGTGCGGCGTCGGATTTCAGCGCTACCCGGCTCTGGTGATCGCGCATCAGCGCCGGCGTGCTGCGCTGTGGCAGCGTGTCCGCGCTGGCGGCCTGGTCACGCGGACGGCGCAGGTAAATTGTCGCCGGTTGTTGCAGGAAGTGATCGGTATCGAGAATCTCGCGGCTGTCCTGCCGGGCCTGCTCGAGCAGCGCGGCGCGGTTATCGAAGGTAATCGCGCGCGTCGGGCAAACCATGGCGCAGGCTGGCCCCAGGTCGCGCGCCCGGCGCTCGGCGCAAAGGTCGCACTTGACCGCGTGATGCTGCTCGGCGTTGTAACCGATGGCGCCGTAAGGGCAGGCCAGGGCGCATTCACCGCAGCCGGTGCAGCGGTTTTCGTTCACCGACACCACGCCGGTCACCGGATCCTTGGAGATTGCCTTGGGATAAACCGGGCAGGCGCGCAGGCAGGCAGGGCGCTCGCACTGTTGGCAGGTGACGGTCAGGAAGTCGAGCCGCGGCAGTGATTCCCGGTCGTCCTGCTGTTGCTCGTCGAACCACATCACGCGGTTGCGGTAACTGTTGGGCCCGAGCGCGTTGGTTTGCTTGCAGGCGGCCTCGCAACTCTTGCAGCCGGTACAGCGCTCCAGGTCGATCATCAATGCCAGCTGGGTGTTCGCGTCGGTCACGGCTCAGCCTCCCCAGGCGGTGATATACCACCAGTCGATGGGCGCGCCGTCCGCGGCGTAGCCGGCGAAGAACAGGACCACGATAACGTGTGCCAGCAGACCCAGGTAGAATCCGAGCGCGACCAGCATGTGGATACGCCGCGACCAGCCGAGCCCCCTGCCGGCGCTGTGACGAGCGCCGACCATGCGTGCCTCGCGCTCGGCGAGTAATTGGTAACGCAGGCTCGACAGCGGGCGCCGTAACCAGTGCTTCAACGCGGGAGAGAACAGGGCCTCTTCGGCTCCGGGATCAAGCGTACGCAACAGGCTTGTCTTGGCGTCGATCACCCGTTGCAGCGCCGCCTTGTCCAGGCTCTGCGGTGCGCTGAAACCGGTCGGCAGACTGCTGCGGGCGAACAACAGGCTGAAGCCGCGTGAAAATATGACGCGCAGCAGGCTACCCTGCAGGATCAACAATGCCAGCAACAGCAGCA
>JAASSH010000465.1 GCA_021767985.1 Gammaproteobacteria bacterium
AACCGGGCGATACCGGGCGCCTGGAAATCAACGGCCGCGATTATCGCGTGGTCGATACGCGTTACGCGCCGGATCGGGTCAACATCGTGCATTTCCTCGAAGATGCCGACCTGGGCGAGATTCATGTCGGTGATCCGGTCGAGATGGAAATCGACTGGGAGCGTCGGCATCGCCTGATGCGCATGCATACCAGCATGCATCTGGTATGCTCGTTGATCAGCGCGCAGGCCACCGGCGGTGCCGTCGGGGAGACCGAGAGCCGGCTCGATTTCGACCTGCAGGGCGAGGTTGTCGACAAGGAAAAACTGACCGCCGATCTAAACGCGTTGGTGGCGAAGGCGATCCCGGTCAATATCGGTGCCATCACCGACGAAGAGCTGGATCGGAACCCGGGACTGGTACGTACCATGTCGGTGCAGCCGCCACGCGGCCATGGCACCATCCGCACCATCACCATCGAGGACACCGACTATCAACCCTGTGGCGGCACCCACGTGCGCAACACCGCCGAGATAGGAGAACTATTGGTCACCGGCCTCAAGAACAAGGGTAAGCAGAACAAGCGTATCAGTCTCGCACTGGTGGAACCCTAGCCCGCACGCGATGTCGAAACTGCCACGGTGAATCCGGAATCTTGCAACATTCGTACAAATCATTGCCTGATAAAACCCCGGAGTATTGACTCGATGAGTTCTAGCGCAAGGATCTGCCTGGTTTTGCTGTTTCTGATCTTGCCGCGCCTCGGCCTGGCCGAGGGCGAGGCTTCTGGCAGCGGCTGCGATCACCACGTAGCGCAATGGCTGGACCCGGCGAACGGAGAGGTGCTCGACAATCGGCAAGTTTTCGAACGTTTGTCCGATACCCGTATCATGCTGCTGGGTGAGACGCACACCTCGGCTGCGCACCATCGCTGGCAGCACTATATGCTGGCCGCGCTGCATTCGCGCAATCCCAACATGATGGTTGGTTTCGAAATGTTGCCGCGCCGGGCGCAACCGGTGCTCGACGCCTGGAAGACAGGTCGCTTGAGCGAACAGGAATTTCTTGAACAATCGGAATGGCACGAGGTCTGGGGCTATGATGCCGACCTTTATTTACCGTTACTGCAGTTTACCCGCCAGAATCGCCTGACCGCGCTGGCTTTGAATATCGATCGTGAACTGGTGTCGCGGGTAGGGCAGCAGGGCTGGAACGGGATTGACGAGGAAGATCGTATGGGCCTGTCGAGCCCGGCCCCGGCGAGCGATGAGTACCGCGATTCGCTGGCGCAATTGTATGCTTACAAGCAAACCCTGGGCAGCGAAACCGAAGGCGAGGAGCCGGACATCGACGAAATCAAGCGCAGTGAAGCTTTTTCCTATTTTGTCGAAGCGCAATTAACCTGGGACCGTGCCATGGCTGAAGCCCTGGCTGCCGCACACCGCCGCGACCCGGCGGCGATCGTTGTCGGTATCGTCGGCAGCGGTCACCTCGAGTACGGCTACGGCATTCCGCATCAACTGGCCGATATGGGCATCGACGATGTCGACGTGCTGTTGCCCCTGGATTCCAGCGATACCTGCGATCCGCTGCCGCTCGACCTGGCGACCGCGGTATTCGTCGTGGATGCCGAAGAACAGTCGTCGCCACCGGCGCGTCCGCGGTTGGGGATTATCATCGAAGACGGGGATGACGGTGTGCGCGTGATGCAGGTGATCGACGACAGCGTCGCTGCCGCCACCGGCATCCGTGAGGGCGACGTCATCCAGACGGCGGCCGGTTTCGAGACCAGGTCGACCACTGATCTGATCGAAATCATTCAACGTCAGGCGCCGGGCACCTGGCTGCCGCTGCAATTGCGCCGCGACGACAAGACCCTGGAAATGACCGCCAGGTTTCCGCAGTCTTTTGACTAGGCTCCTGCCAAAATTAGTTGCGTTGCTGCTCGTATTGCCAAGCGGCATGCTGGCGGCGCAGGCCGCACCGCCGCCGTCGCACGATGTAGAGGTGACACTCTCACCTGCGAATGGCGAGATTGAAATAAGGGACAGAGTGACCGTTACAGGTCGCGATCGCTTTGCTTTCATGCTCGCCTCGTGGATTGTCGTCGACCGGGTTACGCTCGATGGCACCGAGCTAAGCGCCCGGCGCCAGGATCGCGGCTATGTTGTCGAGCTGCCCGACAGCGGCCGTCACGAGCTTCGGTTTGCCCTGAAGGGCAAGTTGCCGCTGCGCGGTACGGGGCAGTTCGCGTCAGCCCATGGCAGCAGCGGTAGCGATGGAACTTACCTTCCGGCCGGCGATGCCTGGATACCGCATGACTGGTCGGGGCCCGTCGAGTATCGCCTGTCCGTTAGCGTGCCCGCCGATCAGCGCGCGGTCGCCACCGGTAGGCTGGTGACTGAAAGTACCGGGGACGATGCCTACCTGGCGACATTCGAATCCGGGCAGGCTGGCGAGCCGCCATCGTTGTTTGCCGGCCCTTACCAGGTAAACGAACGCCGGGTAAACGGGCTGCGCCTGCGAACCTACTTCCACGCCGACCTGGTTGCACTGGCCGATATTTATCTCGCTGCTGCCGCTGATTATATCCAGCGATACCAGGCCGTCATCGGAGCCTATCCCTACGACGACTTTCACGTTATCTCGGCGCCCCTGCCGGTCGGCCTGGGATTTTCCAACCTGACTTATGTCGGGCGCCGGGTGATTCCGCTGCCTTTCATGCGCGGGCGATCGCTGGCCCACGAGGTGCTGCATAACTGGTGGGGCAACGGGGTTGCGGTCGATTACGCCGGTGGTAACTGGGCCGAGGGCCTGACCACCTTCATGGCCGACTACGCGCTGGAACAGGACAAGGGCGAGGCGGCCGCGCGCGGCATGCGGATCAAATGGCTGCGCGATTATGCCGCGCTGACGGCCAATCGCGACCAGCCGGCGCGCGCTTTCAAATCCAAGCACCACCAGGCTTCGCAGGTGATCGGCTACAACAAGGTCGCCTTCGTGTTTCATATGCTGACCCTGGAAATCGGCCAGGCTGCTTTCGACGCGGGCCTGC
>JAASSH010000466.1 GCA_021767985.1 Gammaproteobacteria bacterium
ATAGTCGGGCCCAACGGCTGCGGCAAATCCAACGTTATCGATGCGGTGCGCTGGGTTATGGGTGAATCCTCGGCTCGCAACCTGAGGGGCGAATCGATGGAAGACGTCATTTTCAGCGGCTCCTCCAGCCGTCAGCCGGTAGGGCAGGCTTCGGTGGAACTGATGTTCGATAACTCGGATGGCCGGGTCAAGGGCGAATACGCGAAGTACAACGAGATATCGGTTAAGCGCATCGCCACCCGCGCGGGTAAATCCAAGTATTTTCTAAACAATACCCGCTGCCGCCGGCGCGACATCGCCGACATATTTCTCGGTACCGGCCTCGGCCCGCGCAGCTATTCCATTATCGAGCAGGGCATGGTGAGCCGGGTGATCGACGCCAAGCCGGACGAGCTCAGGGTGTACCTGGAAGAAGCGGCCGGGATATCCAAGTACAAGGAGCGACGGCGCGAAACCGAGACGCGAATCAGGCATTCGCGCGAAAATCTCGATCGCCTGATCGATTTGATCGAGGAGATCGACAAGCAATTGACGCGGCTCGATCGGCAATCGAAAACCGCGGAGAAGTACAAGAAGCTGAAACAGGATCAGCGTCGGCTCGAAGCCGAAAGCCTGCTGTTACAGAAACAGATCTTCGACGACGAGTTCGAGGTGCAGCGGCGCAAACTCGGCAGCTCCGAGACTGCCATGGAAGAACGCACCGCGGCATTGCGTGAAACCGAACGCGAAATCGAGCAATCGCGGCAGCGGCTGACCGAGGCCAGCGAGCAGCATAACGAGGTACAGGGGCGCTATTACAAGCTTGGCTCGGAGATTTCCGCCAAGGAACAGGCGATAGAGCATCAGAAGAACCTGCGCCAGCTTAATCGCCAGGAACTCGCGGGCATCGAGCAATCGCTGCAGGATGCGCAGCAAGTCCTGACCAGCGACGAGGCCCGGTTGCAGCAACTGACGACGCAACTCGAAGAGATTGCGCCGGGGCTCGAAACCAGCGGCGACAATTTGCAGGAGCAGCAGCAGGCGCTGGCGCAGGCCGAACAAAAAATGCACGAGTGGCAGGAGCTGTGGGATCAGTTTCGGCGCGAATTTCACCAGGTGCACGAGGCCGCCCAGATCGAAAATCGGGGTATCGAACACATCGAGCGCCAGGTGCAGCGCACCGACCAGCAGCGCGCAAAACTGCAACAGGAACTCGAGACGCTCGACGCAACCGCCGCGGCCCAGGAAATCGATGAACTCCAGGCTAATGTCGACGCCAGGTCCGAGGAATATGCCGCGACCATGGCGCAATTGCAGACCCGCGCCGACGAGATTCAAAAACTGCGCGGCAGCTGCGAGCATTCTTCCAACGAGCTCGACGAGCGACGCAACCAGGTGCAGACCATGCGCGGCCGTCTCAGTTCGCTGGAAGCGCTGCAGCAACACGTGCTGGCCGAAACCAGCGATGAAATCAAGGACTGGCTGCAGCACAACAATATCGATTCGACCCGGCGCCTGACCGGCCTGATCAAGTCCAAGGGTAATATCGAAAAGGCGCTCGAAGTCGTGCTGGCGCCGTATCTCGGCGCCTATTGCGTGAAGCCGGGTGAATTGATACCGGACGCGTTCGTACCGAATCATAATCTCACGGTCTTCGATTGCGAGCCGGTAACGGCACGCGCGCCCGAGCGCAATTGGTCCAGACTGGCCGATCTGGTCGAGTGTGAAGTCGATCTGTCGGCGATTCTGGAGGGCATTTACCTGTGCCCCGATCTGGAAGATTTACGCGCCAAGCGGCCGCAGCTGAAAGCGGGCGAAAGCCTGGTGACGCCCCAGGGCCTGTGGGCTGGTGGCAACTGGTTGCTGCAGCTGGGAGACGAGGACGAACACGCCGGCATGCTCGCGCGATCCCAGGAAATCGAGGATATCCAGCAACGCCTGGGCAACATCACCCAGTCCGCGATGGCGTTGAAATCGCGTTACGACGGGGACCGCCAGCGCCTGCAGCTGCTGGAGCAGGAATGGGATCGGGATCAGCAGTCGCTCGCCGGTTTGCAGCATCAGCTGTCCGAGCTGCGTCAGCAACTGGGGGAGCGGCTGAGCCACGCGGAACAGGTGCAGAATCGGCGCCAGCAAATACATGCCGAATTGACGGAGCTCGACGATTTGAAAGCCGGGCACACCACCGAGCTGCAGTCTAACAGCGCCAAGCGCAACGAATTTCTGGCGCAGATTACGCAAATGTCGGAACTGGAAGACGGTCTGCTACAGCAGAAAACCCAGCTGCAACAGCAACTTGCCGATAGCCGCGAAAATCTGCAGCAAGCCCAGGAAAGCGCTCACGAGGAGAAGATCAAGCACCAGGCGCTGGAATCGGAACAGCGCGCCACGCTGTCGAATATCGATCGGATCAGGCAACAAAACGAACAGTTTACCCGGCGGATCGAAGAACTCGACAGCGCGATCAATGGTGCCGATGACCCGATCGTCGAGCTCGAATCCGCGCTGCAGGAGTTGCTGCAGCAGCGCAATCAGAACGAGCAGGAACTCAAGCAGTCGCAGCAGGCGGTCAGCGAGCTCGATCATCGTCAGCGGGAGCTGGAAGGCGAGCGCCACAAGCAGCAGCATCGGGTAGATGAAATGCGTAACGAGCTCGAGCAGGAGCGACTGCAGCTGCAGGAAGCCAGAATCCGTGGCACCACGATCGAAGAGCAGCTGCAGAAGTCCGGCCAGGACATGGACGAGTTGAAGCAAAACCTCGACCCGGAAGCCGATTTGCAGGAATGGAGCAAGCGCCTGGACAAGCTGAACAATCGTATCGAGCGGTTGGGCCCGATCAACCTGGCAGCGATCGAGGAGTACCAGGAACAGGCGGAACGCAAGCAGTACCTGGACGCCCAGCACGCGGACCTGATTTCTGCCCTCGAAACGCTCGAGGACGCGATCCGCAAGATCGACCGCGAAACCAGGGATCGTTTCAAGGAAACCTTCGAGCAGGTAAACACCCGTCTCGGCGAAAGGTTTCCAAGACTTTTCGGCGGCGGAGAAG
>JAASSH010000108.1 GCA_021767985.1 Gammaproteobacteria bacterium
CAGCTCGGCCCCGGCCTCGGCAATAATTTCCACATCCTCCAGTAATTCGCTATCGAGGTCCGACTCTACCCGTGGCCAGAGCGATTCGAACAACTGGTAGAGATCCACTTCCTCTACCTCGTTCTTCAACATGTTGCGCCAGTTGGTTCGATCGCCGACATATTGCCTGAAGGCCTGCTCGATCAGCCCCGCGTGATAGCGCTTCGACACTCGCAGAATCGGAATCGCCTGGATCGCACCCTGGTCGATCCAGCGATGCGGTAGCTGGGTTTCGCGCGTGATCCCGATCTTGACGCCCGAAGTATTGGAGAGATACACGATGTGCGGGCGCATGCAGTGCGACATCCCCCAGTCCGGTTCGCGGCAGGTACCGAGATGGAAATGGCATTTCTCGGGAGAAACGATGCAGAGATCGCATTGCGCCAGACTGCTGAAACAGGGGTAACAGTAGCCCTGGCTGAAACTCTTTTTAGTCAGGCGACCACAATGGATGCATTCGATCTGCTGCAGGTACTCGATCCTGACATCCTTGCCAAGCCATTCATTCAGCTCGAGCTGCTGACCACCCAGTTCGAGACGATAGCTTACCGGGCTACTCGCCGCGGTCAGCATCTTGTGTAAATTACCCCTGGCTTGCAAGTTTCTCCACCATCACCTGTCGAGTCGAAACACCGATTCGCTGAGCGCGGTCAGACCGACCTTCCGCCAGCGAGGGCGCTCATCGATAATATCGTTAGTCTCGAGCAGGTTAATGGAAAATGCGTCGGAATAGTACTGGTAAACCTCATCCGTCGGCACCGCAAAAGGCGGGCCCGTCATTTCCGACTGGTCATACTCCAGGGTGATCAACATCATGTTACTGACGGCAGGTATGATCGATAACATGTGATCGTAGTAACGCGGTCGATCGTGACGCTCCATGGCGATCAGGGCGGCACGATCGTAGACCAGGTTGCAGGCCCCGAGATCGTCGTTGCTCAGATCGAAGAAGTCGCCCTGTAGAAGGCTGATGTTACCCGACTTGTAAATGCCGAAACGATCGGTGTCTAAACGCTCGTAATCGAGTTCGTTTTCCTCGAAAAAAGCCTCGATGGCGAGCTGCGACAGTTCGATGCCAATGACTTCGTAACCCTGTGCCGCAATCCAGGCGATGTCGTGCGCCTTGCCGCAAAGCGGTAAAAAGACGCAGGCGCCACGGGGTAAATCGAACTGCGGCAGGTAGCGCTGCAAATGCTGGTTAACCGCGGGCTCGTGGAATCCGATACGATTCTCTTTCCAGCGATCCAGCCAGTGTTGATTGTCAACCATATGGAATCAGGCGGATTTAAACGTTTATCCTCAGAGTCGGACTTTAACGCAGTTACGGCCATTTTTCTTGGCCACGAACAAAGCCATGTCGGCACGTTTCACCATCGAACCGTAATCACCGGTATCGTCGGTTATTGCGGCCACGCCAATGCTCAGGGTGGCGCTCTTTTCCCCGTAAGCCGTTTTGTAGCGAGCGTTCTCGACGAACTGGCGAATCATTTCGGCGAATTTTTCGGCCGCGTTCATATCGACCTTGGGCATCAGCACGCTCAGGCCATTTTGCCCGTAACGACCCAGAATGTCTTTTTCCTTGTCGACCTTGGAGAATATGTACTTGACGATGGCGGCAAAAACCTTGTACGCAACCTGGTCCCCATCCTGTTCGCGCAGCTTCGACAAGCCGTCGACCTCGATGATCAGAATCGACAGGGGTTCGCCCTCGACCGCGGCGGTGCGATACCGATCAACCGCGATTTTATCCGCGTTTTCGCGGCTCATCAGGGTAATGGTCTTCTTCGCCGTCTCTTCTTCCTTCTTGATGTGTTCGACGACTTCTTTCGGCACCAGGGTCTGGTCGGATTCGACGAAACTGTGATCGGTGACTTCCATATCCTTGCTTTCCGAGGAAGAAACCGTCGTGGTTGTCGTTTTGTCCTCGGACTTCTTGGGCCGAATAACCGGATCGGGCACTGTCTGAGGCCGAACAACCGGGTCGAGCACCGTCTGCTCGACCACCATCGCCGAGTTGCGGGTCGAACGTTTGAAAATCAGCATGGCCTGCGCGGCGATACTGACACTGGCTACCATATCGAGATCGTCGAACGGTGCTGACTCGCGACGTAAGCTGATGACACCCATGAGCTTGGAGTCACTAAACACCGGAACGTCGAGCCGATAGGAGGTGAAGCGTTGTTTTTCCATGCCGAACAAACCCTTGACGGTTTCATGCTCGGCGCTCGTCGTTGCCTGTCGCGTCTGGGTCAACTTGCCGAGCAAGTCTTCCGACCAGAAAGTCTTGTCGTCATTCTCGAACAGCTCACCTTCGACCTTGTCGGCAACCGGCTTGGGGCCCTGCCCTTCCAGAGACGTCAGGATATAGGAATCGAACTCGATGACCGGCTCCAGGTGCTTCTTCAGCAGCGCGATTAGCTCCTTGAAATCGAGAATCCCGCTCAAGGCCATGTCCAGGTCGATCAGGGTAAACGCCCATAGTTCCTGTCGATTGGTCATGCTCTTGTTGGTTTCAGATTCGAGAAACAGCATGCGCCTGGCGCGTTCGGTCAAGTACCCGATGTACCCGGCCAGCAGTACCGCGGCAGCGAGTAAAACGGCCACCAGGGATATCCAGAAACCCGATATGTCGGTAGCGTACATGGCTCCGATAAAGACAATCGCCAGCAACAGGTTAATCGCGAAGGTGATGACCAGGCGCACCGATTTCAGGCTGCCAAACCACATCGCAAGCAGGATAAATTCGATAGCGTGATAGGCGCTGTATTTTTGCAGGAAAACCGCGCCAATCACGGTGCCTGCCGCCAGCACGCCGTTTCCGAGCAGGCGTAAATTGTGAGGCAACAGGTCGGGAGAAAACCGGCTTATCAGGATATTGGCAAACGCCGCCAATGCCGCCAGCAGGTAGCCATACATGGGTATCGCGACTTCGTGACCGAAAGCACGCGATTCCAGGTAAGCATATGCCAGGCACAAAAACAACAGGGCGCCAAACGCGTACACGGCAGAGCTTCGGCCTCGCGTCTCCTGCACGTCCCGATACCTGGCTTCGGTCGGTGCATCCTGGAACTGAAGTCGAAATGAATCTTTATACCTGTTAATCAGGTCTTGCGACACTCTTGATACCTTTTACCTGTTGCCAATACTTATTTCCTGACCGTTAAATCTGCGTATTTCTGAAGTCTGGCCCCGGAATTCAAGCCTTTAGTGTTTCGGACTATGTATAGACCATATTTCGTGCGCCAGGTTGCAGAGTTTCAGTTTCCCCTGCAAAGCCTGCAAGTCTGGTCGTTCGTCATTTTCCCCTAAATCGGGCAAACCGTTCTTGATTATAGCGTATTTTCATTATATTCAAAGGCTTATGTAACCTTGTTAATTTTTTACTTTATCGCATTCCAGGGTTTGGAACATTACCGCCACGTGCCCGGATCGAGTGACTATACTCAACCCGGTAACTACCCGGACAACCAAAGGAATATTCATGAAAGTCACGCCCTATCTAAAAATACTCGCCGAAAAGGGTGGCTCTGATCTGTACTTTTCGACCGGGGCGCCACCGAGCGCCAAGTTCAACGGCGTGCTCAAGCCGCTCGGCAAAGACAGCGCACCGCCCGGCTGGGTGGACTCGCTGGCGCAGGAAATCATGAACGACAAGCAAAAAGCCGAGTTCAGGGAGAAACCGGAAATGAATCTGGCGATCTCGCTGTCCGAGATCGGGCGCTTCAGAGTCAATATTTTCAAGCAGCGCAACGAAGTGGCGATGGTGATCCGTAACATCGTCACCGAGATCCCGAACAAGGACGATCTCGGTTTACCCGAAGTCCTGTCCAAGGTCATCATGGCGAAACGCGGCCTGATTCTATTCGTGGGCGGTACCGGTTCCGGCAAGTCGACCTCGCTCGCCGCGCTGATCGATTACCGCAACGTCAATTCCAAAGGTCATATCATCACCATCGAAGATCCGGTGGAGTACATCCATCCGCACAAGGGTTGTATCATCAATCAACGCGAGGTCGGCATGGACACCGATTCTTTCGAGGATGCGCTGAAGAATACGCTGCGCCAGGCGCCCGACGTCATCCTGATCGGCGAGATCAGGGATCGCGAAACCATGGAGCATGCCCTGGCCTTTGCCGAGACCGGTCACCTGGCGATCTCGACCCTGCATGCCAATAACGCAAACCAGGCTCTGGATCGCATCATCAATTTCTTCCCGGAGGAACGCCGTAACCAGTTACTGAGCGACCTCTCGACCAACCTGCAGGCTTTCGTCTCGCAAAGGCTGATCCCGACCGTCGACGGTAAACGCTGCGCCGCGATCGAAATTCTGTTAAATTCGGGGCGCGTCGCGGACCTGATCAAGCAGGGCGCGGTTAGCGATATCAAGGAAGTGATGGAAAAGTCGGAAGCCATGGGAATGCGAACCTTCGATTCGGCGCTGTATCACCTGTATATTGACGGCAAGATAAGCCTCGAAGAAGCCCTTAAAAATGCCGACGCCGAAAACAACCTGCGCCTGCGTATCGAACTGGCGGCGAAAGGGTCCGATACGGCCGCGTCTTCCGATGAATCGTTTGGGGGATTGAGCCTGGTCGAGGAACCCGAGGAAGAAGAAGACGAAGAGGATGCAGCCGAGGGTTTAGTCGGCGTTAAAACGCCCGAAGGAGGATAGCCCAGGCCACACAATAGATGATCCAGTTACTATTCCAGCAGCAGTATGTGCTGTTTGTCATTATTGCCTTTGCGCTGATTTTTTCGCTTACCTTCCACGAGTATGGTCACGGCAAGGTGGCGTCGCTGATCGGTGACGATACCGCCGAGCGCGCCGGTCGCTTAACGCTAAACCCCATTCCCCATATCGATCCGCTTGGCCTGCTAATGGTGCTGCTGATCGGTATCGGCTATGCCAAACCGGTACCGGCCGATCCGCGTAAATTCAACACGCGCTGGGGCACGCTGATGGTGGCGGCCGCAGGTCCGGGGATGAACCTGCTACTGGCGGTTGTCACGATCAATATCTACGTTATTGGTTTTAAAATGGGCTTCCCCCTGTTCAAGACCCCCGAAGCCCACGAGTTTTTCAAGATCATCGGACTGATCAACATGCTGCTAATGTTGTTCAATCTGCTGCCGATCGGTCCGCTCGACGGCAGTTACATCCTGCCTTACATATTGCCGAAACGGGTGGCACTGAAGTATCTTCAACTCAATCAGCGTTACGGCGCTTATGCGCTGCTGGCCCTGATCGCGCTCAATTTTCTGGGGGTGCCCGTATTCAATACCTTGTGGAGCATCGGCAATGCCATGCTGAACCTGGTCATCTTTTTCTAAACCCGCCGCACCCGACAATCAATGGAAGGCTCTCGGCTTGATCAGCTCCATCGAGATAGCGGGCGCCAACCTGGGTTTCGATCTGGCTAATACCAGCAGATTGGCATTGGGGTCAGGATCGAAGACACGCTTCACCAGGATCGAATGCGATTCGTTGACGCGCTGTAATTTTCCGACGACACAGAGGAAGGGTTGCTGATCGACCTGGCGGTAGAAACGGGCGTAGACCTGCGGCGTAAAGGCGAGATTGATGAAACCGGTTTCGTCTTCCAGCGTGACAAACACCATGCCCTTTGCCGTCCCCGGGGATTGTTTCACCAGCACCATGCCAAACGCAAACACATCCGTATCGGCGGATAATTCGAGCAAGCGGCTGGACAGAGTGAATTTTTCCACCGCCACCGCGTATGGCCATTGCTCCTGACGAACGACTTCAGCCGGGTGCTGCCTCAGGCTGGTCTTGAAGGCACGGAAATCTTTCCGGATCGAATCCAGTTTGGTTTCCTGTCGCCAGTCGATAGCGTCATCAATCGAATCAAGCATCGGCTTAAAGGGCGCCGCTTCAGCCTGCCACAGCGCATCGGAGCGCGAATCACCGAATGCGCTGAACAGGTCGGATGCGGACAGCAGGGTTATTGCATCCCTCGGCAGCTCGCAATCGCGCGTGAACTGTTCGAAACTTTGCCAGCCACCGATTCGCTCGCGTTGCATGATTATTTTTTGCGCGCTGGTTTTGGCGAGCCCGTTGACCAGGCGAAAACCCAGACGAATCGCATATGGCTGCTCATCCGCAGGTCGCTCGAGTTGATGATCCCAGCCGGAATGGTTCAGCGATATCGGCAGCAGGCATATACCTTCGCGCCTGGCCGCCTGCAGCAAGGCATGCGGAGAGTAAAATCCCATCGGCTGCGAATTCAGCACCGAGATAAAAAATGCCGCCGGGTAGTGGCATTTGAGATAACAGGAAGCATAGGCAATCAGGGAAAAAGAAACCGCGTGCGATTCGGGAAAGCCGTATTCGGCGAAACCCTTCATTTGCCCCAGAATTTGCTCGGCAAATTCTGGCTCGACGCCATTTTCCCGCATCCCCTGCTCCAGCTTCTGCAGCAGCGGATTCAGGTCACGATTAAAATCCTTGATTCCCCAGGCACCGATTTTCTTGCGCAACTCATTGGCTTCGCCGGCACTGAAATTACCGACCGCGATTGCGATTCGCATCGCCTGTTCCTGAAAAATGGCAATCCCCAGCGTGCGTTCGAGTATCGGCCGCAAGCGTTCATCGGGATAAATTACCGGCTCGAGGCCTTCGCGTCTCGCGAGGAATGGATGAATGACCTTACCCTGAATCGGCCCGGGCCGGATAATCGCGACTTCGATCACGAGGTCATAAAAACAGGCGGGTTTGAGTCGCGGCAGCATCGACATCTGCGAGCGCGATTCGATCTGGAAGGTACCGACGGTATCGGCCTTCTGGATCATGGCGTAGGTGGGTTCATCATCGTCCGGGATCGTATCCAGCCGCAGGCTCTGTCCATAGTAATACTGCACATAGTCGAAACATTTCCGAATCGCCGACAGCATGCCGAGGCTCAGCACGTCGATCTTGAAAAATCCGAG
>JAASSH010000109.1 GCA_021767985.1 Gammaproteobacteria bacterium
CAAACTGTGGAGTATGACGTCAGCGACCAGGTCGCGACTATTCGCCTGAATCGCCCTGAATGTCTGAACGCGATGAACCGGCAACTGGTCGACGACGTAGCGCGGGCTTTTCATCAGGCCAATCGCGATGCGCAGGCGCGAACGATTCTTTTTTGTGGCGCCGGCCGCGCGTTTTGCGCCGGCGATGACCGCCGCGCGCACCAGCATTTTGCCGACGAGACCAGCGCGCGGGAATTCGTCGACGCGATCCAGCAGGCGACGCGCGAGATTCTGTTCGGGGAAAAACTGGTGGTCGGCGCGATCCAGGGCTGGGCCGTCGGTGGCGGGTTCGAATGGGCTCTCAACTGCGATTTCTCGCTATGGGGCCGAGGCGCCAGGGCGTTTTTCCCGGAGGTTTCGCTGAACCTTTTGGTGACCGGCGGCATCACGTCGCTGCTGCCGGCGATGGTGGGGCTCAACAAGGCGCGCGAAATGCTGCTGTTGGGAGAACGTTACGACGCCGCGGCGCTGCAGGATATGGGTATTGCCTGGCGTGTGGTCGACGACGATGCGCTGCTGACAGAGGCCCGGGCGCTGGCGTCCCGGCTGGCAACGCTGCCGCCGCATTCGTCGCGCGCGATCAAGCGGGTATTGAACCAGGTTGCAACCCAGTCGATCGAGACCGCGCTGCAGCTCGAGACCGAGGCCACGGTGACCGGTTTCCTGGATCCGGAAACTACGCGCCTGTTGCAGGATTTTTAAGAATTTACTTGCACAAAAATGCGCTTCGCGGCACATTTCACTTTCTGTAATACTTATCCTTTTCCAGGATCGGATTAGCATGGATTACCTCAAGTTTTTTATCGATGGCGAATGGGTCGATCCGGTGACCCCCGCGACCATCGACGTTATCAACCCCGCCACTGAAAAATCCTGCGCCCAGATCAGCGCCGGTAGCCCGGAGGATGTCGATCGCGCCGTGGCCGCCGCGCGCGACGCGTTCACCAGTTACTCGCAGTGGAGCGTGCAGCAGCGGCTCGAACTGCTGGAGAAGATCCGCGCGATCTACAAGGACTACTTCGACGACATCGCGCAGGCGATCTCCGATGAAATGGGTGCGCCGATCGATCTCGCGCGCGGATCGCAGGCCAAGCTGGGCCATGGCCACATCAAGAGTGCGATCAAGGCCCTGCTGAATTTCCCCTTCGAAACTGTCGAAGACGACATGATTCTGCGTTACGAACCAATCGGTGTCTGCGGCATGATTACGCCATGGAACTGGCCGATGAACCAGGTCGCGGTCAAGGTGATGCCGGCGCTGGCCGCCGGTTGCACCATGGTGCTGAAACCCAGTGAAGAATCACCGCTGGATGCGATGATTTTCACCGAGGTGCTGCGTGAAGCTGGCGTTCCCGCGGGCGTATTCAACCTGGTCAATGGCTACGGTCCGGTGGTGGGTGAGGCCATGTCGAAGCACCCGGGCATCGATATGATGTCGTTCACCGGTTCTACCCGCGGCGGTATCGCGGTCGCGAAGGCGGCTGCGGATACGGTCAAGCGTGTCGGCCAGGAGCTCGGCGGCAAGTCGCCCAATATTATTCTGAGGGATGCCGACATCGACGCGGCGGTTACCGAGGGCGTGCATTACATGATGGGAAACAGTGGCCAGTCCTGCAACGCGCCGACGCGCATGCTGGTGCCGAACGCCGACATGGAGCAGGCTATCGAGGCAGCGCGCGCGGCGGCCGAAAGCATTGGTGTCGATGACCCTGCCCGGCACGGCGATCACATCGGCCCGGTGGTTAACCAGGCCCAGTTCGACAAGATCCAGGGCTTGATCCAGCAGGGGATCGACGAGGGCGCGACCCTGGTTACCGGCGGTACCGGCCGCCCGGAGCATTTACCGACGGGTTATTACGTCAAGCCGACCGTTTTTGCCAACGTCGATAACAATATGACGATTGCGCGCGAGGAAATCTTCGGGCCGGTACTCGTGATTCTGGGTTACGACAGCGAGGACGAAGCGGTGGCCATCGCCAACGATACCGTTTACGGCCTGTCAGCCTATGTCTACTCGACCGAAATGGAGCGTGCCAAGGCGGTTGCCCGGCGGTTGCGTGCCGGACAGGTTGCCATCAACTACATCGGCGGCACCACCGATACGCCGTTTGGCGGCTACAAGCAGTCCGGCAACGGACGTGAAAAAGGCCGCTGGGGGCTGGAAGAGTTCCTCGAACTGAAGGCGATTACCGGGACTATGCCGGACTAGTTAAAATGGGCAAGGCCTCGATCCGGTTCAATTTCAAAAAACAGCGCGTGCTGATCACAGGCGGTACCTCGGGTATGGGCGCGGCGAGCGCGCTGGCCTTCGTCGAGGCGGGCGCCAGGGTCGTGATTACCGGTCGTAACCAGCAGCGGGCCCGGGACGTCATGAAGCGTTGCCAGGGCGAACCCGGCAGCATCGCTTTTGTTGCCGGCAATATCGGCAGGCGCAAGAAGTGCGACACGATCGTAAGCGAGGCCGTCGGCATTCTCGGTGGCCTCGATATCGTCGTCAATAGCGCCGGCGTCATTTACCACGCGACCGCCGAGGAAACCACCGACGAGCAGTGGCTGGAAACAATGCAGGTCAACGTCAACGGCATGTTTTACATTTGCCGGGCCGCGCTACCGCATTTACGTGAAAGCAAGGGAACGATTATCAATATCGCCTCGGATGCGGCCCTGAGCGGCAGTTATCACCTGACTGCCTATTGCGCCAGCAAGGGTGCGGTGCTGCAGATGACGCGCGCGATGGCGCTCGACTACGCGCCCGCGGGCATCCGCATCGTGCCGATTTGCCCCGGTGACGTCGATACCCCGATGCTGCGCGGGGAATTTCGCGACCGGGGGCTGGATGCCGAGGTCGGACTCAGGGAATCCGCCGCGGGGGTGCCGCTCAACCGGGTCTGCAGCGCCGAGGAAGTCGCGGACATGGTGCTCTACGCCTGCAGCGATTCGGCGCGATTCATTACCGGTTATCCGCTGGTACTGGACGGCGGCAGTCGCGCCTGAGACAGGTTCGCTAGAATTCGATTTCCTCGCTGAGTAAAGCCATCACCTGGCGCCAGTGTCTCTCTGCCGCCGGACCCGTCTGTTTGAAAATGTGGGCAAAGCGACGCCGCTGAACTTCGCTCAGTTCGAATTCGAGTTTGCTGCCTTTTGCCGACAGCCGCAGGCGCCTGATGCGCCGGTCGGCGGCATCGGTTTTTTGCTTCACGTAACCCAGGTCGAGCAGCTGCTTCAGCGGCTTGTGCAGGTATTGCTTGGTAATGCGCATGATTTGCAGTAACTCGTTGATACTGCAGTCCGGATTGCGGCCGATGAAATAGAGCAGGCGGTGGTGAATGCGGGCCAGGCCCAGTTTGGCCAGGCGCTGGTCGGGTTGGTAAATCATGGCACGGAAGCCGAAGTGCATCGATTCCAGCGCCTGGTCCAGTTCCTTTTGTCTTTTCGGCATGGCGATAATTTATGTCAATAATATTGACATTATAAATTCTTTTGCTAGATTATTATAGGTCATTAATATTGACCTATAACGATATGGCTAGCAACGCACTGTGCTGGATCGACGATTCGATCATCCCCGCCGACCAGGCCTCGGTCTCGGTTTTCGACCATGGCCTGCTTTACGGTGATGGCGTATTCGAAGGCTTGCGTTTCTATCACGGCAGGACCTTCATGCTCGAGGCGCACCTCGAGCGACTGGAGCAATCGGCCGAGGCAATCGGGCTGGTACTCCCCCACACTGTTCGACAGATAACGGCGGCAATCGAGTCGCTGGTCGAAGCATATCCCGCGGATTCGGGCTACCTGCGCCTGGTGGTAACGCGGGGCCCGGGTTCGCTCGGCATCGATCCGGGATCCTGCAGTCGACCGGTCATGTTCATCATTGCCGACGAACTCAGGGTCATGAATGTCAGCGATCCGAGCCAGGGCGTCAGCCTGCACGTCGCGCGCACGCGACGGCTGCCTGCGTCCTGCCTGAATCCGGAAATCAAGAGTCTCAACTACCTGAACAATATTCTGGCGCGCATCGAAGCCAATCGCGCCGGCATGGATGAAGCCCTGATGTTGAATCTTGACGGTTTCGTTAGCGAGGGCAGCGTCGATAACCTGTTTATCGTGGCCGAAGGCGTTCTCAGGACGCCGCCGATTAGCGACGGCCTGCTTGCCGGTATTACCCGCGCGGTGGTCATCGAAGTCGCGATCGAGGCCGGTATCGCCTGCGAACAAACCAGCCTGAGGCTCGAAGACCTGCTGCAGGCGGAGGAATGTTTCCTGACCGGTACCGGCGCCGAGTTGATCCCGGTGAGGCAGATCGACGAGCACACCTTCACGGCACCCGATAACCCCTTGACCCCGATCATCATGCAGGGCTTCCGCGCACGCATAGCAAAGGACTGTGCAACGCGATAACATTGCGGCGGTTATTGCCCGGGGAGGCTGCATGAAAATTATCGTAGTTGGCGCGGGTGGCTCCGTCGGAAAAACCGCGGTCGACGCACTGGCGCCGCGGCACGAAATCATCGAGGTCGGCCTGGCCTACAGCAAGGCGGTCGAGGGCTGCCTCAGCGGGCAGGTATTCATCGTCGATTAGACCGTTCCGCCAGCGAGATTCGCCTCGTCCCTGTCCGCAAGGGTCGTCGCTGAACCTGATCGTTGGCGGCGGTGTGATCCGCGATTTGCCGCTATCCGTATAGAACCCGATAACCTGACCGGATAAGGACAATAAATGAAACCACAGATGATGAAGGGTGTGCGCCTGCTGTTGGCGCTGGGCCTGGCAATGACATTTGCACTGCAGATGCCTGTTGCCTATGCCGCCGACGGCTACCAACCACAGTTCAAGCGGGTTGTAACTCAATACATCGCGGCCCTGGGCGATCTCGATGCGACTTCGGGCGACAACGCGCAAACCTGGGGTCTGTGGACCGTGGATCCGGGCCCGAGAGGCGTGCGCCTGAGTAACTTCGAACAGTTGCAGGCCGCGGGCGGGGTAGCCCCGGCGAAGTGGCAATTCGACAGCCAGGACTGGTGGCTGGAGGAAAACGGTCTGATCATGGAGCCGCCGGAATTTCCGCTGCCGCCCGGGAAATATATCGTCACCGGCTATCGCGAGAAGTCGGCGGTGTTGACGGTCTACCCCTCGGACGAGGATGGCAATCGGCGCTGGGAACTCAACAGGGATGCGAATCTGTATGACGTGACTCACCTGGGTTGCCGTTCGGCACGCTATACCCCGGCGGCAGGCGAAAACTCCTGTTCGCCCGCGCAAGCGCCGCAATCCGCTTTCCGCGTAGCCGCGGGAGCTCCGATGCCGCCGGTGTCGGGCTGCAACAAGCAGGATTACCTGGTGTTGGTGGTAGTGGCCGTAGCGACGGATAGTTGAGGGAAACTTCGGACGGTCAGGCTATCGAGGCTGGCCGGGTCCGATAGGCGTAATAGGCCAGTGCCGAGGTGACGAAAATATAGGCCGCGGCGGCGAGAGCGAGGGTTTCCATTCCGGTGCCGAGGTCGATCTGCCAGCCAATCAGGATCGGCGACAGTGCGGTACAGAAAACCATGGCCGCGGCACCGAGCGATTTGATCGAGCCGAGATGCTTGTTGCCGTACATCTCGGACCAGAAAGGCGCGGTGGTCGTCGACTGGTAACCGACCGTGATGCCGGTCAGTACCAGGAACAGGGCTCCTCCTATCAGGCTGCTCGAGTAAGCCAGGATGATCAGGCCGACGCCCATCGGCAAAGCCACCAGCGGGACCATGCGAATCGCGCCGTAGCGATCGATCAGCAGGCCCGATACCAGCTTGGTGGCGACCGACACCACTGCGTAGACTGAAAACAGCGCGGCCCAGCCGAGCAATGGCCAGCCCTTGGATTCGACCAGGTGTACCTGGTGGAAAATAAAACCGGTAAACATCAACGGCTGTGACATCAGGCCGGGGGCGAACAGGTAAAAATATCGGTCGCGCAGAACTTCCGCGCGTGTCCATTGGCGTCGGCGAATGACCTTGACCGAGTCGTCGCTCGCCTGCGCCAGCTGCCCCAGGTAACGGTCGTGCCTTTGCGCATGGCCGCGCAGCAGGTAAAAAATCGCCGGTAGCATGAACGCCAGCAGCAGCAACCCGGCAATTTGCCAGCTATGACGCCAGCCCACCCACAGCAGCAAGGTCACCAGCAGGCTCGGCATGATCGCCTCGGCGACCGCGTAACCCATACTGGCAAGCGCCGAAGCCTTGCCCTTGTGCTCGTCGAGATAGCGCACCATCGCGGTCGAGCTGACGATAAACATCAGCCCCTGGCCCAGTTGGCGCAGCAGGAACAGGCTTATCAGCAGCGTGATAACGTTGTAGCTGAACGACATCATGCCGCAGCTAATCGCGAGACCGACGACGATCGCGAGTGACAGTCGTTTCAGGTCGAGCCGATCGACCAGCGAGCCACTCCAGATCATGACGATCGCGCTCAACAGCGTCGCCAGCGAGTATATGCCTGCGAACTCGCCATCGCTGAGCCCGAGGTCGGCGCGCAGCTCTCCGCTGAACAGCGAAATTAGGAAGGTTTGACCCGGCGATGACCAGAAGGTCATCAGGAATCCGAACAGCAGTAACTGCCACTCGGAACGAATCAGTTTTAACACGAGGAGTCGGACTGTTTACGCAATATCAAAGCATCCACGGCAAGCGCCCGGTCCGGGTTTACCAGGACCGGGTTCAGGTCGATTTCGGCAATGCAGTCACGCAGTTCATAGGCGATTTGCGACAGTCGAACGATGGCGTCGATCAATGCCTGCCGATTAGCCGCTGGCTGGCCCCTGGGTCCTAGCAACAGGCGATTCGCCTTGAGCGTGGCGAGCATTCGGTCGGCTTCTCGAGGATCGACCGGGCACATCGCGACCGCGCGGTCCGACAGCAATTCGACCATCACCCCGCCCGCGGCAACCATGACGATGGGCCCGAACTG
>JAASSH010000467.1 GCA_021767985.1 Gammaproteobacteria bacterium
CCATCTGAGCGACGCCGAATATTTCCAAAAAAAGACAGACTTTCAATCCTGCCTGCTTGAAAAAGAGCGCTTCTATCTGTCGGATTACTTTGCCGAGCGCCTGGAAGCCCAGGCGCGCTCTAACCTGGCGCGTTACTTCGAGTTGATCAAACAGCAACAGTAGCGCCGCATTACGGCATGGTCAGCCGCCCCACTAATCGAGCGTATAGATTCTGACAGGGCGATTCAAACCGCGCACCGAGACTTCACCCAGTTCACGAAATTCAAACAGCCCCTGCGGGACCTGTGCCAGCGTGCTGTCGGCCACGATTATGCGGGTGCCATAGTCCTTGTTGAGTTGCTCCAGGCGCGCGGTCAGGTTCACATTGTCGCCATGCACGGTGTAACCGACCCGGTCTCCCGAGCCGACCAGGCCGCCGACCACCGGGCCGGTGTTAATCCCCACGCGCGTATTGAATGCAATGCCCGGTCCAAAGGTAACGCCATCCAGTACCGACTGAATCTCGCGCGCGGCGCGCAGCGCATTGCTGGCGTGATCCGGGTCCGGCTTGGGCACGTTAAAGGTTGCCAGCACGGCGTCGCCCTGGAACTGGCTGATCACGCCACCGTACCTGGCGATGGGTTCCGCGATCAGACTAAAATAATGGTTCAACGCCTCGATCAATTGTTCCGGGGTCATGGTCTCACTGATCGCGGTAAAGCCCTCGATGTCGGTAAACAGTATGGTGCATTCGCTAACCTCGCCCTTGCCGGTTATCGCACCCTCTTCCGACTGGATGACCTTTTGCGCCACCTCCTCCGGTACGAAGCGTGACAAATCCCGCGCGGCGCTGCCTTCGATGACCGATTCCACCAGCAGGTTGCGCGCTCGATGCAGCGCCAGTGCCAGCACCCCGGTTACCATCAGAATGGAAACCACCTTGTCGAATTCGGCGCCGATCAGAACGCTGTTGGAAGTCATGTACTCGACATAGTTGCGGGTAACCATGCTGTCTTCGGGATTGCTGAACATCACGTAAACAACCATTAATACCCAGCCCAGGGCGGCGCTGACGCCAGTCGAAATCACGAACCGGGGATCGAAGTGCAGCGCCCGGATAGCGATGAAGATGAACAGGTACAGCAGCGTCGGCGCCTTCAGGTAAAACGAGGGCGGTTGTTCGTACTGCAGGTGAAAACTCCAGATCAGACCCATCAACAGCGCGATATCGACCACCGAGGACAGGTACAACATCCAGTCTGGCAGCCTGCGATTCACCGCCAGGTAAAATCGGATCAGGCTGAAAACCAGGTAAAGCGACAACACCCAGGGTACCGGGGCAAAATCGGCGTCCTGCGAAAACGTTTTAGGTGCAATCGCGTACAGCAGGCCGAAGATCGAGACGATTACCAGCTGGATAATGCTGATCAGGACCTCGCTGCGCTCCTGCTGATCCCGGATCGAATTGAGCAGCCGCTCTGGCAGAACGACATCCCGGTGTTTGCCGCCTGCCAGCGACAGACGGGTTGCGGAATCACGGTTTGTCAAATTTTTCCTCAACAAAGGCTCCAGCAGCGTTGTCAGGCATTATGTGTTTAGGACAGGAGCGATTGTCAATAATTCCGACCTGGACTTATAAATCTGCCAGACGGCAGTGCGTTTCCGTCGATTTCAGTGTAGTCTGCCGGTTGTGCACGACGAGACACCAGTAAGATGAAAGACAGACTGGACCAATCCAGGATTCTGATTTATAGCCACGATTCGTTTGGACTCGGGCACTTGCGCCGTTGTCGCTCCATTGCCCATTCGCTGGTAGCTCGCTACAAGGGTTTATCGATCCTGATCCTGTCAGGCTCGCCGATTATCGGCAGTTTCGACTTCAAGGCACGGGTCGACTTCGTGCGCATTCCCGGCGTGATCAAGTTGAAAGACGGAGCCTATACCTCGCTGGGTTTGCACATCGATCTCGAGCAAACCCTGCAAATGCGCGAATCGATCATTTACCATACGGCGACCACCTTCAAACCGGACCTGTTTATTGTCGACAAGGAACCCACCGGTTTACAGGGAGAGGTAACCAGTACCCTGGAAATGCTGCGGCAACACGGCACCGTAAACATACTTGGATTGCGCGATATCATGGACGAGCCCACCAAGCTGAAGGCCGAATGGGAGCGCAAGCAGGTGGTACCGGCGCTGGAGCATCTTTACCACGACATCTGGGTCTACGGTCCGAGCGATATGGGCAGCCCGGTCGAGGGCCTGGGATTACCCGCGACGGTCAACCGCAAACTATCGTTCACGGGTTACCTCGATCGGGAAATTCCAAGCGATCGTAACTGGGTGCCACCGATTAATCTCGACGAGCCGTTTATACTGGTGACCGCCGGCGGTGGCGGTGACGGCGTCGAAATGGTCGACTGGGTGATCCGCGCCTTCGAGGCCGACCCGCAACAGCCGCATCGCGCCATTATTGTCACCGGGCCATTCATGCCGCCAGCCGAACAGCAGGAGTTTCACGACCGCTGCGAAGCACTGGACAAGCTCGAAATTCTGACCTTCGACAGCCACATCGAACTGCTGATGGAAAAAGCCATCGGTATCGTCGCGATGGGCGGCTATAACACATTTTGCGAAATTCTGACGCTGGACAAACCGGCTTTGATCATCCCGCGCTCGGTTCCCCGGCAGGAACAGCTGATTCGTGCCGAACGCGCGGTCAAGCTCGGGCTGGCGAGTATGCTGGATCCGGCGGGCGAGCGCGATCCGCTGCAGATGGCAGCCGCGCTGCGGTCCTTACCGCAACAGGCGAAACCGTCCGCCAGAAAGATACCGGGATTGCTTGCCGGACATGAGAAAATCGCTGATATGGTGCGCGATTATCTCGAACCGGCCGAGCGGGAAAGCATAAGAGCCTGAATCCGGCATTGTCGAGCGGACCAACCCAGCGCGTCATGATCTATGTTCAGCACCTGCTGGGCGTCGGGCATTTCCGGCGCGCGCAGCAGCTGGCGGGCGCGCTGGCGCAGCGCAAA
>JAASSH010000468.1 GCA_021767985.1 Gammaproteobacteria bacterium
AACCCGTTACTGGTGAGCTACACCGACGCGCCGAAGACGTTTACCGCGAATAACGACGGCACCGTCGCCTATACCTTCGGTGCCGACGTCTATCGCTATGGCCCGGATTCGCCGCTGACGACATTCAGCAAGTTCGACGAAAGCCAGGTCCCGCCATTCGTGGCCGATATCAATCCCGAGATCCAGGCCGTCTCCGACGGTGAGGTCACGACCAATTTTGCCGCGGGCATCCATGTGCTCGATCCGGTCGGAAATAATCTGCGCTTCGGTCGATTGCGCATGAACAACGTGCACGGCTCGGAACTGAATCCGCTGTTGATGCCGGTATTTACCGAGTACTGGACCGGGGTGAGCTGGAGCAAGAGTATCGACGATACCTGCACTTCGATTGCCGATGCCGATCTGGTTTCGGTGGCGAATCCGCTCGGGTTATCGACGCCCACGGTGTTTTATACGCCGTTTGCGTCGGCCGGCGATGTCAATTACACCTATCCGGCGCCCGGATCCGGTAACGAAGGCTATGTCGATACCACCACGGACCTGAACTCGGCCAACCACCTGTGGCTGCGGTTCGACTGGGATGTCGATGGCGTGTTCGATAACGATCCGACTGCACGCGCGACCTTCGGTATCTTCGACGGCAACCCGGTGCAAATCTATATCCAGCAGATTTACCAGTAAAGCAGGTGTCTCGCAGGCCTGCGCGGCCGGGCGGGAATCTGGTAGTATCAGACAACTTCAATGAACGATGCCGCGTTCCGACGCGTCGGCTCTCAGGCTGGGTGAGTCTAGTTATGAAATCCATATATCTTTTACGTCACGCAAAATCGAGCTGGGCCGACAGTAGCCTGAGCGACAAGCAGCGTCCGCTGAACAGCCGCGGTCAGCAGAACGCACCGGAAATGGGAGCACGTTTCGCCGCGCGCGGCGAGCAGCTCGACCAGGTGTTATCGAGCCCCGCGCTGAGGGCGCATACCACCGCCAGGCTGTTTTGCGAAGCCTGTGGGTTTTCGCCCGAAGACATCGTGGTCGAGCCCGACCTGTATTTTGCCGGCAGCGGCTCGATCGAGGATTTGATCCTGGCGCAGGACGACGGGGTGCGCGCGCTGATGCTGGTGTTTCACAATCCGGATATCACTTATTTCGCCAACTCCATCGACTACGACGTGCGTATCGACAACGTACCGACCAGTGGCCTGGTCAAGCTGGTGAGCGATATTGCGCAATGGCGCGACTGGTCGCGCGACAACACGGCGTTCGAATATTTCGACTATCCCAAGAATACCTCGGGCGAGGTAATTCGCGGCTAAAGCGGGCGCGCTGCCGCGCGCGCTTTCAGCTCGAGCGCAAATGGATATTGCGGTGGCGGAGACCCTTGGGTTTGCGTCGCTTGAGCCGCATGGCCTCGCGCACGCGCTCCTCGGCATCCTTGATCAGCGCCTGCTGGCTGCCTTCACCGGTTTCGCTGGTGCCCTGGAGCTGCACGTAGGAGCCGTCGGAATGCATTTGCCAGATGCTGAATTCATCCGATAGCTGGGTATCTATCAGTTGACGCAGCTGGGCCTGCAGCTCGGGATCCTCGATCGGCGCCACCACCTCGACGCGGTGCTCGAGGTTTCGCATCATCGCATCGGCGGAGCCGATGTAATACTCCGGCTCGCCGGCGTTTCCGAAATAGTAAATGCGGCTGTGCTCGAGAAAGCGCCCGACCACGCTGAACACGCGAATATTTTCCGACAGGCCCGGAATGCCCGGACGCAGACGACAGGTGTCACGCACGATCAGGTCGACCTTGACCCCGGCCTGCGATGCTTCGTACAGCGCGCGCACGATGTCCTTGTCTTCCAGCGCGTTGATCTTGATCTGCACGTGACCGCCCGCTCCCTCGGCCTGATGGTCGATTTCACGCTGGATCTTGTCGAGCAGCGCGCGCTTCAGCAGCTTGGGCGCCGGCAGGATCTTGCGATAGTTGCGTTTCGGTGTGAAGCCTGTCGTCAGGTAGTTGAACAGCTCGGTGATATCGCGGCCGATATCGGGATCCATGGTCAAAAGGCCCAGGTCGGTATACAGACGTGCGTTGCCGGCATGATAGTTACCGGTGCCGATATGGACGTAGCGGCGCAGCCCGCTGTAGTCGTTGCGCACCACCAGGATCACCTTGCAGTGGGTTTTGAGTTCCATCACGCCATAGGTTACGTGAATACCGGCTTCTTCCAGCCGGCTGGACCAGCGAATATTGGCGGCTTCGTCGAAACGCGCCTTCAGTTCCACCACGACCGCGACCTGCTTGCCGTTTTGCGCCGCGTCGACCAGGTAATCGATAACCTTGGTATCTCCCGACGTGCGGTACAGCGTCATCTTGATCGCCCGCACCTTCGGGTCGCGACTGGCCTCGCGCAGCAGGCGTTCGACCGAGGTCGAAAACGATTCGTAGGGGTGATGCAGCAGGATCGAACCATGATCGCGCACCGCGTGAAAAATGTTGGGCATGTGCGCGAGCCTGGGATGGTCGATCGGGTGGTGCGGCGGATCGCGCAGTGCCGGGATTTCGAGACCGATCAGGCTGAGCAGGTCGCGTGTCGCCAGCAGTCCCTTCTTTTCGAAGACATCGGCCTCGTCGAGCCCGAGCTCGGCGGCGAGCATGCCGCGGCGGGTCAGGTCCATGTCATGCTGCACCACGACGCGCACGATTTTGGCGAAACGGCGATGCCTTACCTCGGATTCGATAATCGCCAGCAGATCGTCGGCCTCGTCTTCGTCGCGCGCGGCGTTGGCGTTGCGCGTCACGTAAAAGGTCTCGCTGGCGACGATTTCCATGCTGGGGAACAGCACGTCGAGGTTTTTCGCCATCACGCTTTCCAGCGGCACGAAAATATGGGTATCAGGAACCTGCAGGAAGCGCGGTATGCCGAGCCCGACGGGCACCTTGACCCGTGCGCGCAGTTCATCCTCGCTGTCGCTGTGACGCAGCGTCACCAGCAGGTTCAGCGACAGGTTCGAAATAAACGGAAAC
>JAASSH010000110.1 GCA_021767985.1 Gammaproteobacteria bacterium
ACCGCGTCGGCATTGCGCAACGCATCCTGCAGCTCGGCCACCGACATCGGGTGATCGTCTTCATTGAGCTGTGTGTCGTATCGATCGACCAGCACCTGCTCGACGTCGGGGTGCCAGCGGCGGGTAACAATAACCTTGGGTTTGGACATGAAAAATCTCCTCTGAATCTGTTCTCGGGTGCTTCAGGAAAAAAAGTGTCGCGAATTGTAATCAGGATTTGCGGAATAAACTACCGCAAAATCATCATCCCGGGTCATCCTGCGCTACGAGTTCCGGGTAAGCGAACAGCGAAGCGGTGCCGCCGGTGTGCAGAAAAACCAGGTTATCGTCACTCTTGTAATCACCCCGCCGCAACATTGCCAGCAGCAGTGCGAAGGTCTTGCCCGAATAGGTCGGATCGAGCAGGATACCCTCGCGCCGGGCGAGATACTCGATGGCGTCGATCGTGGGTTCATTGAGCAGGCCGTAACCGGGAGCGAGCATGCTGTCGTCGCAGATCACTTCATTTGCATCAATTTCGATATCGGCGCCAACCACGTCAATCACCGACTGCAGCTTGGTGGTGACCCGTTGTTTCTGGCTGACCGCATCGCGGCGCACGCATACGCCGTACACCGGCGCCAGGCAACCGCTGGCCCGGGCCCCGAGCAAAAAGCCGCTATGGGTGGATGCCGAACCGGACGGCACGATAAACCGCGTCGGTTCGACCTCGAACGCATCGAGCTGGGCAACCAGTTCCTCGGCGCCATCGACATATCCCAGCGCACCGTAAGGCGTATGGGCATTCGATAACGGTATAACGTAAGCCTTGCGTCCCTCCTGCGCTAGCTCGGCTGCGCGCAGCTCGAGCGCGTGATCAGCGCCCGCCTCGTCCTCGCCTTCGGGGTAATAGTGAATCTTCGCACCCATCAGCTTGACCAGGAAGGGGTTTCCGGATTGATGGTACTCGGGTTGCTCGCGCGCGACGCGGTGCTCCAGCTGCACCTCGACCTCGAGGCCCATCTTGCGCGCCGCCGCGACCGTCATGCGCACATGGTTGGACTGCACCGCCCCGGTGGTCAGCAGGGTGTCGGCGCCTTGTTCCATCGCCTGACCGATATAAAACTCGAGCTGCCGGCTCTTATTGCCGCCGAAGGCGAGCCCGGTGCAATCATCGCGCTTGATCCATACCCGGGTACCGAATTCGGCGCTGACGTTTTTGAGCAACTCCAACGGTGTCGGTCGGTGGCTCAACTCCACTCGTGGAAAATTCTGGGTCAATGACATGCCTGGCGCCTCCGCTCAACTTAGCATTTTAATCAACACGACCCCGAGGCAAACCAGTATCGCGGCCACGATGCGCTGCCGTCCGAAGGGTTCACGAAACATCAGGGTGCCGATCAAGGCGGCAAATATTACACTGGTTTCGCGCAATGACGAAACCAGCGCCATCGGCGCGACACTCATGGCGTAGATCACCATGGCGTAGGCGCTGGCGGCGGCCAGGGCGCCGGCGCTGTTCTTGCCCGGCTTGGCGCGCATATAGCCGAACCACCCGGCTCGATCCCTCAGTAACAGCCAGGTTCCTATCGGGATCGGTTCCAGTATGAATAACCAGATGATGTAACTGAAAGGATTTCCCGCGGCGCGCACCCCGATACCGTCTGCCACCGTGTAGGCCGCGATCAAGACCGAGGTCGCAAGTCCCCAGCCGAGCGCCGGGCGCGGTATCTTGCCGACGATACCACCGGCAAACGTGATGCTGATCAATCCGGCGCTCACCAGTCCGATGCCGAGCATCGCGCCTGCCGAGAGGTACTCGGCGGCCAGCAGAGCCGCGCCCATCACCACCAGCACCGGCGCCAGACCGCGAAACAGCGGATATACCTGGGACAGGTCGCCGCTGCGGTAAGCCTTCGACAGGGTGACGTAATAAGCGGTGTGAATAATCATCGAAGCCAGCAGCAGCGGCCAGCTCGCGGTCAGCGGAATCGGAAACAGGAACAACAGGGGCAAACAGCAGATTGCGCTGATCAGCCGGTAGGAGGCGATGCTGTATTGCGGCGTACCGCCCGACTTCGCCATCGCGTTCCAGCTGGCGTGCAGTAGCGCGGCCAGCAGCACCAGGCCGGCGATAAATGGCGTCATCGCCCTATCCGGACGGAAGCGGGACCGAGCGGCACCTGCCTCGGTCCATCTTGCCCGTCAATGCCGGCACCATAACAGCCACCAGGCTCGGCCCGGGAGATCCCGGCACGCCTGACCGCCGCTTTCGCGGGGATGACGTTCGAGGACGGTTCCCGACCAGCCTGATCACGCCGGATCAGGCGGGCGCTGGCGTCGCATCTGCCTCGCCCTCCTCGCGGGCACGGCGCTTCTGCAGGACGATGATCAACGCCAGCAACAAGGCCGCAGGAATGTAGAATACTTCCTTCGGCATTCGCTCCGCGGGCGTCTTCACCTCGGCGATTTGCACCGGCTGGTCGCCGTAATAGTCGAACGACTTGCCGATACTCTCGAAAAACGGCGTACCCGGAAACGGCTCTTCGATCACTGCACTACCGCCATCGACGGTGACCGTGAGCCCCGCCTTGCGCAACCGTTCGACCGCATCCTGTGGTTCGCCCAGGTTGACCAGGATCGTGGTCGATGCGATTTCGCCGGTATCGAAGTCGGGGCCGCTGACCACGACCGTCAATACGCCGTTCACGGTCGCACCTTCGACCACCTCGTAAACCTTTGCGGGCTCATGCAACTGGTAAGGCGGGGATACCCGGTCCAGCCAGTAACCCGGCCGGAACAGCGTAAACGCGATCACCAACAGCAGCAGCGATTCCCATTTCCTGTTGCGCGTGAACATGAATCCCTGGGTGGCGGATGCGAACAGCATCATCGCCACCACCGCGACCCCGAACACGATAAACGCCTTGCCCACCGACACGTTGATCAATAACAGCTCGGTATTGAAGATGAACAGGAACGGCAACAGCGCGGTGCGGATGTCGTACATAAAGCCCTGGACACCGGTCTTGATCGGGTCGCCTTTCGAGATCGCCGCCGCGGCAAATGCTGCCAGCCCCACCGGCGGTGTGTCATCGGCAAGGATGCCGAAATAGAACACGAACAGGTGCACCGCGATCAGCGGTACGATCAAACCGCTCTTGGCTCCCAGCGTCAGGATAACGGGCGCCATCAGCGACGATACGACGATATAGTTGGCCGTGGTTGGCAGGCCCATGCCGAGAATCAGGCTCATCACCGCAACCAGCAACAACATGACGATCAGGCTGCCGCCGGACAGAAACTCGACGAATTCGCCGACTACCTGGTGCGCACCGGTGAGCGATATGGTGCCGACGATGATGCCGGCGGCGCCGGTGGCAACAGCGATACTGATCATGTTGCGCGAGCCCGCGATCATGCCCTCGATCCAGTGGCCGACACCGATCAAAAACGCTTCCTTGTAATTCCCGGTGCCGCGAAAGAAAGCCTTGAGCGGATCCTGCGTCAGAATCACGATGATCATCGCGATCGTGGCCCAGAAGGCCGACAGCGCCGGCGACAGACGCTCGATGATGATGCACCAGATCAGTATCACGATCGGCAAGATGTAATAAAGCCCGGTTATCGCGGTAGCGCCGGCGCGCGGCAACTCGGTAATCGGCGCATCCGGCGGATCAACCACCAGGTCCGGCTGTTTCGACGCCAGCCATAGCAGGTACAGGTAGGCTGCGAAACTGCCTACCGCGACGATGAAAAACGCGTAGTCCGGGATAACCTGCTTGATCCAGCCGAGCCCGTAGTAGACCGCGATACCGAGCAGCCCGATCCCGATGAAACCGCTCAGGAAGCCGATCAGCTTGGCGCTGAAAGTCTTGGTCGAGGGTGGCTTGGGTAATCCCTTGAGATTCATCTTCAGCGCCTCGAGGTGCACGATGTACACCAGCGCAATGTACGAAACCAGCGCCGGCACCAGCGCGTGCTTGAGGATATCGGTGTAGCTAATACCGGTGAACTCGGCGATCAAAAAGGCCGCCGCGCCCATGACCGGTGGGGTTAGCTGGCCGTTGGTGGAGGAAGCGACCTCAACCGCGCCGGCTTTTTCCGGGCTGAAACCGGTCCGTTTCATCAGCGGAATCGTGAAGGTGCCGGTGGTTACCGTGTTCGCAATCGACGAACCCGAGTAGAGCCCGCTCATCGCCGACGCCACCACGGCCGCCTTCGCCGGGCCACCGCGCAGGTGGCCGAGCAGTGCGAAAGCAATCTTGATGAAGTAATTACCGGCACCGGCTTTTTCGAGGATCGAACCAAATAACACGAACAGAAAAATCAGCGACGCGGACACACCCAGTGCAACACCGAAAACACCCTCGTTTTGCATCCAGTAATGCCACATCGCCTTGCCGTAGGATGCGCCCTTCCACATGATCGCCTCGGGCAGCACATCGGAATGCCCGAAGAACACGTAGGCGACAAATACGCTGGCCACGATCAACAGCGGTAATCCGAGCGCACGGAATACGGTAATACCCAGCACCACCATTCCGACGGTAGACGCGATCAGGTCGGCCTGTGTCGGCAGCCCGGCACGAACCGCTATTTCATTACGCTCCACCACGATGTATAGACAGCAGGCCACGCCGACCACGGCCAGCACCCAGTCGTACCAGGGAATACTGGTTCTCGAACTCTTCTTGAACAGCGGGAAGGCCAGCGCCGCGAGGAACAGGCCAAACGCCAGGTGAATCAGGCGCGCGTTCGAGTTTGTCACAACCAGACTCAGACCGGTGACATCGCTGAGCCAGAAAGGCAGGTTCGATGCAATGTATAGTTGAAATATTGCCCAGGTAAACGCGGTCGCGCCAATGAACTTGCCTACGGCCCCGGCCGGTGCCCTGGCGCCGGTATCTACTGCCGCGACCAGGTCATCCTGTAAACTGTGAGATTCTTGTTGTTCTGCCATTCCCCATTCCCCCGACTGATTGGGAGTCATTCCGCTTCGGCGGACCGCCGCTAACGTGGGAGTTTTATACCCCGGTATGCCTAAAAGGCCCCGGATAACTGCTTCGCAGTTTCCGGGATGACGCCCCTGGCGTTACTTTCGCGGTGGCCCGCCGAAGCGGTATGACTCCGAATGGTTTGTTATTCACCCCTGGTTTCCACCAGGTAATGTTTCTTAAAAGCCATAAGCAAACGGGCCGCATGAAGCGACCCGTTTGTTGACTCTGGCTTGAATTACATCCAGCCCCGTTCCTTGTAGTACTTTGCCGCACCAGGGTGCAGCGGCGCTGACAGCGAATCGGAAATCATTTCCTTCTCCGTCAGGTTGGCAAAGGCAGGGTGCAGTTTCTTGAAGTCGGCGAAATTTTCGAATACCGCCTTAACCACGGTGTAAACAACTTTGTCAGGCACCTTGGCGCTGGAGACGAAAGTCGCACCGACACCGAAGGTCTGGATATCCTGCTTGTTGTTGTACATGCCCGCCGGAATAGACGCCGTACGATAGTAGGGGTTGTCGGCTACCAGCTTGTCGATGGCCTTACCCTTGACGTGCACCAGGTGAGCGTCGCAGGTCGCCAGCGACTCCTGGGTCAGAGCCGACGGATGACCCACCAGCCAGAAATAGGCATCGATCTTGCCGTCACATACCGCCTGGCCGGTTTCAGCCGATTTCATTTCGGCGGCCAGTTTCAGGTCGCTGCGCTTCCAGCCGAGGGCTTCCTCGATAACTTCCCAGGTACCGCGAGTACCGGAACCGGGGTTACCGATGTTAAGGCGCTTGCCCTTGGCATCGGTCAACTGCTCAATGCCGGAGCCACCCCGCGCGATAACCGTTACCGGCTCGGGGTGCACCGAGAATACCGCTCTCAGGTCCTTGAAAGCACCCTTGTCGGCAAACTTCGAGGTACCGTTATAGGCATGGTACTGCCAGTCCGACTGGGCCACGCCAAATTCCAGCTCGCCCGCGCGGATGGTATTGATGTTGTATATAGAGCCGCCGGTGGATTCCGCTGAGCAGCGAATACCGTGTTCCTTGCGGTTCTTGTTGACCAGGCGGCAAATCGCGCCACCGGTCGGATAGTAGACCCCGGTGACACCACCGGTGCCGATCGAAATGAACTGCTGGTCTGCCGCAATCGCGTTGCCGCTGCCGAGCGAAGCCGCCACGACCGATGCAATTGCAACCTTGCCAATTAGTTTTGTGCCATTGAATTTCATCGAATTCCTCCTTCGAGAATTAGTTTTGCCGATTTTTGTTTTTTTAAAGTAACAAATGGCTTCGGCATCCAGTAAGTTACCTGCAATACTTGCGTACCGGGCCATTATTCTCAGCGGAGGCCACATTGTCAAAAAAATAGACGCTTTTATATGAATACCCGCGGCCCTGATTTTCAGACAAAGGGTCACTATCGCTTGCCTGCTGAATCGACTAAAGTACGCCGGCAAACAAGAACAGCAGCACATGTTACGTATCAATTCCACGCTCAAAGACGAGCTAAGACAGTTTTTTATCATCGCGATTCCGCTGTCGGCCGCCTACCTGGCCGAGTTCGCCATGTTTCTGACGACCAAGATGGTGGTGGGCAAGCTCGGCTACCATTCGCTCGCGGCGGTCGGCATCGCCGGCGACCTGACCTTCGAAATCCTGGTAATCCTGATGGCGATGCTGTCGGTCGTCGGGGTGCTCGCGGCGCAGGCGCTGGGCGCCGGCAAAAGCCATGAACTCGGCCAGTCGATAAGGCAGGGGCTGGTTGTCGCCACCGTTATCGGCGTACCGGCAATGATCGCGGTCTGGAACCTCGACCTGGCGCTGATCGCGACCAATCAGGACCCCAAGGTAATCGAGCTCGCGCGCGATTACCTCAAGGGCATCAGCGGCGCGGTGTTACCGGTGCTGTGGTTTTCGATCTTCCGCAATTTCGTCGCGGTACTGTCGCAAACCGTGTCGATCCTGGTGATCACCGTGATCGCGGTGGTTTTGAA
>JAASSH010000111.1 GCA_021767985.1 Gammaproteobacteria bacterium
ATTGGCGGCTATCCCAAGATAGGGTCGGTAATCCCGTTCGATACTTCGAAGCTGGCCCAGTTATCGGCCGGCTCGAGGGTGCGCTTCGAGGCGATCAGCATCGAGCAGGCGCATAATATTCACTGTCTCGAACAGGCGCGTTTTCAACGCTGCAGCCTGCAGGCCTGTTGAGCATACGACCATGAACCCGGCCGAAGAACTGGCTCTTAGCCGCGCCATCGAAGATATCCTGGTAGCGCGCAACCTGCGCGGCATGAAATCACTGCAACCGCATCTCGAGCCTGGCTATTGCCTGCGCGCGGCGCGGATACTGAACGGTTGTCGCGGCAATATACTGATCGGTACCGGCTTCCCGGTGGTCAAGACTTTCGAAACCGACGGGCCGGTCGGCGCCATCGCCATGTACGAGACTTTCGAAAAACTCGGCGCCACCCCGATCATCGTCTGCGGGCAGCCGATCTCGCAGGCGCTCTCCGAAAAATACCGCGTGCACGAAATCAGGGTGGGCGATCACGATCAGCGCGAGCAGGAAGCGCAGCAGGCGCTCGAGCACTTCCAGCCGGAGGCGATCATATCGATCGAACGCCCCGGTCTGGCTGCCGACGGCGGCTACTACAACATGCGCGGCGAGAGTATCAGCGAAAACACGGCCTGTTTCGATACCTTCATGACCGCGAGTCAATGCCCTACCATCGCTATCGGCGACGGCGGTAACGAAATCGGCATGGGCAAGGTTGCCGCGGCGCTGCAGGAACTGAATATCGTACCGGCAACCACGAGCTGCGACGAACTCATCGTCGCCGATGTTTCCAACTGGGGCGCCTACGGCATTATCTCGTTTCTGTCGCTGTGGAACGGACGCGACCTGCTCGACGAAATCGTGCCGCTCGACATACTGCGCTATATCTCGGGGCTCGGTAGCGTCGATGGCGTAACCCGCGTCAACCAGTTGACCGAAGACGGGCTCGACGTCAGCGAAGGAGAAAAGGTTTTACTCGAACTACGACAGGTTTGCGGTTTCACCTGACGTCCATCTTTGCGATTGCTACCTGCTTCTGGCACCACTATTTTTGTGCAGTGGCTCTATTCCGCCAAGTCGGGTTTCTGCTTAACTTGCGGGCCATTTCGAGTACTAGCGCAACATCAGAGGCACTGATATGACGATTGCATATTTAAACGGTGATTTCCTGCCCCTGGAGGAAGCCCGCATATCGCCGATGGACCGAGGGTTCCTGTTTGGCGACGGCATATACGAAGTCATTCCCGCCTACGGTGGCAAAATGGTCGGTTTCGGACCGCATATTTCGCGGATGCGGGACGGACTGGACGCGATCGAAATCAAATTCGGCTGGAGCGATGAACAATGGCGTGACCTTTGCACCGCGCTGCTGGAAAAGAACGGCAACGGCAATCTCGGCATTTACCTGCACGTCACCCGTGGCGCCGACAGCAAACGCCATCATGCCTACCCCGAAGGCGTCGCACCGACCCTGTTCGGCTATGCCTTCGAAATTCCCGCACCGCCGATACCGGACCGGGAACACATCAAGCCTTACACCTGCTCCACCGGCCGCGACATGCGTTGGGACCGCTGCAATATCAAGTCGATTTCACTGCTCGGTAACGTCATGCATTTCCAGCAGGGCCACAGCAAGGGCGACGCCGAAATCCTGTTGTACAACGAAAACAACGAACTCACCGAATGCGGCGCCTGCAACGCCTATGTCGTCAAGAACGGTGTCGTCTCGACGCCACCGCTGGACCACCAGATCCTGCCCGGCATAACGCGCCACCTGCTACTCAGCGTGTTGCGTGCCGACGGCAGCATTCCGGTGGAAGAACGCGTCATCACGATGGATGAAGTCTGGGATGCCGATGAAATCTGGATCTCTAGCTCGAGCAAGGAAGTCGTTCCCGTGGTTCAGCTGGATGGCAAACCGGTCGGCGATGGTAACCCCGGCCCGGTCTGGGAACAGGCAGCCAGACTCTACTCTGCCGGCAAATACGACTTCTAGTCACGCAGCGCGCCCGGTCCCTTCGAAGGGACCCGGGACCTCCCCTCATCCTGTCTGCAACAACCCTTTGCTAGCGGTAAATCGACTGCTCGGTCACGATCATGTCGAGCCTGACGTCCCAGTCCTGCGGTAAGATGCGTTCGACCTTCTGTAACTCGTGGGCTACCCCGATCAACACGGGCTTTGAACTTGCGGGATCTTTACGGAAAGCGAAACTACGGTCATAGAAGCCTCCTCCCATCCCGATCCGATTGCGGTCGGCGTCAAACACCACCAGCGGCACCAGCACCAGTTCCAGCGCGTCAGGCGCCAGCATGTCAGCGGGATCGACGTCGGGTTCAGGCAGACGAAACTTGTTGATGCGCATCTTTTGTCCGTGAAAATACGGTGCAAAACGCAGCGACTGTCGGTCCAGGTTCGGCAGAAAAATCTGTTTGCCCCGGGACAAGGCATGATCGATCACCGGATCCAGCCCGATTTCGCCGTTGACCGCAAAATAAGCGGCAATGCGCTCCGCCTGCTGAAATTCGGGCAGGTCCAGCACGCGCTGCGCCAGCGCGTTGGCCGCAAAAGCAAGCGCGTCGTCGTCGAGCGCGGCCCGCCGCGCGCGATTACGTTGTCTCAATTCGTCGTGAGTTTCCATTGAATTACTCCCGCCTGGCACCAGCCGCGCATGATACTGTCAATCAACGAGACTGAGTAGCCATTCCTTGAACGCCAGCACCGCCGGGTTTTTCAGGTGCGGCTCCGGGCAAACCACGTAGTAGCTGAATTCGTTTTCGAGGATCACGTCGAAAGGCCTTACCAGCCTGCCCGACTCGAGATGATCCTCGACGAAGGTTGTCGAACCCAGCGCAATCCCCTGCCCGTCGATCGCGGCCTGGATCAGCACGTTGGTGTCATCGATGATAGTGCCCTTGTCGGACTGGATGTCGCCCAATCCGGCAAGCTTGAGCCAATCACGCCAGCATTCGTAGTTAGCGTCGTGCAGCAGGGTGTAATAGTGGAGGTTATCGAGGCTGGTCAAAGGCTTGTCATTGTGCAGGAAAGCCGGCGAGCAGACCGGAAAAAAATCGAGGCTCAACAGCTTGTCCGCAACGACACCCGGCCAGTCACCCTTACCGTAGGTAACCGCGATGTCGATTTCTTCACGCTCGAAGTCCACCGCGGCATGTGCATGGTACAGGCACAGGTCGATCTCCGGATACTGCAGCCAGAAGTATTTCAGGCGAGGCGACAGCCACTTGGCGGCAAACGACGGCGCCAGACGTACGCTGATCATGTTGGAGTAATGATCCTTGCTGAGGGTGCCGATGGCGGCCGAAACCCGGTCGAAAGCCTCGATAACCTCGGGTAACAGCGTTTTGCCCTGCTCGGTCAGGGCGAGGCGCCGCGGATAGCGCTCGAACAGCGCAACGCCCAGGTATTCCTCGATAACCTTGATCTGATGACTAATCGCCGCCTGGGTCACGTTGAGTTCTCGCGCCGCGCCGGTAAAACTTAGCAGGCGCCCGGCGGCCTCGAAGCACTTGAGACTGTTCAGCGGGGGTAAACGACGGCCCATCGGGTATGCCTATAGATTATTAAAACTAATGCATACTATAAAAAATAATAGCTTGAATCCATTCAATTCTGATTCGAAAATGCCGTGTTGTTGTGCCATTTCCCGTTAATTCTGGCAATCGAGGATAATTACCATGGCAAGACGCTCCAACGCCCGTCAGGCTAAAATTGCATTGCGCAAGGCCGCGCTCGCCGAAGACCTCAAGCCGGTACGCGCCGGGGAATCCGGCGGGCAATACAAGCCGCTTACGGAATCCGATATCGCGCAAATAGATGCCACCGTTTATCGCATCCTCGAGGAAGTCGGTTTTGCCGATGCCAACGAGTTCTGCATCGAAACCTGCCTGGCGGTCGGCGCCACCTATGGCGAAGACAAGCGCCTGCGGTTTCCGCGTGCGGTGGTCGAGGACGCGCTCAGCAAGTGCCAGCGCGAACTGACTCTCTACGCTCAGGATCCGAAACTCGACCTGCAGTTGAACGGCAGCCGGGTTCATTTCTCGACCGCCGGCGCCGCGGTCATGATTGCCGACCCCGAAAACAACGAGTACCGCGAATCGGGCGCGCAGGATTTGTACGACATGGCGCGCATCGCCGACCAGTGCGAACACATCCATATGTTTCAGCGCACCTGCGTACTGCGCGATGTCACCGACAACAAGGCGATGGACATCAACACCGCCTACAACGCGCTGATGGGCACGACCAAGCATATCGGCTCGAGCTGGACCGAGGCGCACCATCTCGAAGAGACGCTGAAAATGCTGCATCTGGTCGCCGGCGGCGAGGACAAGTGGCGCGAACGGCCCTTCATGAGCATTTCCTGCTGCCACGTCGTGCCGCCGATGAAGTTTACCGACGAAGCGCTGAGCTGTATCAAGGTCGCGGTCGAGGGCGGCATGCCGGTACTGCTGCTATCTGCCGGCCAGTCCGGAGCCACGGCGCCGGCCTGCCTCGCGGGTGCGGTCGCCCAGGCCTGGGCCGAGTGCCTCGGCGGCCTGGTCTACGTCAACGCCATCAAGCCGGGCGCACCGGCCATTATCGGCACCTGGCCCTTCGTCTCGGACCTGCGTACCGGCGCGATGAGCGGCGGCTCGCCCGAGCAGGCAATCCTGTCGTCGGCCTGCGCGCAAATGGGCAACCACTACAACCTGCCGACCGGCACCGCCTGCGGCATGACCGATTCCAAGTTTCCGGATTTCCAGGGCGGCGCCGAACGCGCCTACACGCTGTCCTGCGCGGCTACCTCCGGCGCCAATATCATTTACGAATCGGCCGGCATGTATGCCAGCCTGCTCGGCACCTGCCCCGAATCGCTGTTGATCGACAACGACGTGCTGGGCGCGGCGATGCGGATTACCCGCGGCATCGAGGTCAACGAGCAAACCCTGAGCTTCGAAGTGTTGAAAGACGTCTGCCTCGGCAACAAGGGCCATTATCTCGGGGCCGGGCAAACGCTCGACGTGATGCAGACCGAGTATATCTACCCCGAACTCGGCGACCGCCTGAGCCCGAATGAATGGGTGGAACAGGATAAGCCGGTGCTGCTGGATAAGGCCATTGCACGCAAGCAGGAAATTCTCAGCAGCTATTTCCCGGATCACGTCAGCGACGAGGTTGATAAACAGATTCGCGCGCAATTCGATATATTTCTGCCACGTTCTGCCTTCGGCCGAAGCGACTGAACCACGCAATAACCAGTAACAGGATAGAAAAATGAAAAGTCACGCCAGAGTCGTAATTATCGGAGGCGGTTCACTCGGGGTGAACCTGCTTTACCACTTGACCAAAGAAGGCTGGAGCGACGTGGTGCTGGTCGAAAAAGGCGAACTGACCAGCGGTTCTACCTGGCACGCCGCGGGCCTGTGCTCGAACTTCATCGGTAACCACACCGTCGCGCAGATTCACAACTACACGATCAAGCTGTACAACGAAATCCTGCCGCAGGAAACCGGCGAGAAATCGGTATTCCACCAGACCGGCAGTATCCGCCAGGGTTTTACCCGGGTCGAAGAGGAATGGTTCAGGAATCTCGAAAGCCGCTCCAAAAATATCGGTTTCGAATTCAATATCGTCTCGAAGGAAGAAGCGCAGAAACTGAATCCGTTGATGAATTTCGACAAGGCGCGCGTGATCGCGAGCACGCCCAACGACGGTCATGTCGATCCAACCTCGGTCGTGATGCCGCTGTCGAAACTGGCGCGTGACAACGGCGCCGAAATTTACCGCAATACGCGGGTCACCGATATCAACGAACAGCGCAACGGCGAATGGGAAGTCGTTACCGACAAGGGCACGATCGTGGCCGAGCACGTGGTCAACGCCGCCGGCTGTTTCGCGCGCGAGGTCGGCGCCATGGTGGGCGTCAACGTGCCCCTGATCAATCTCGAACATCAGTACCTGGTGACCGAGAAGCATCCTGCCATCGAAGCGCTGGACTTCGAGCTGCCGGTTTGCCGCGATTCGTACAGTTCCGCGTATATCCGACAGGAAGGCCTGGGTTTCCTGGTCGGCCCCTACGAAATGTGGGGCTCGCGCCCGTGGGCGCTGGACGGCATGGACTGGGCTTTCGACCGCGAACTGTTCGAGCCCAACCTCGAAGTACTGATGCCTTTCCTGGAGCGCTGTTTCGAGCTGACGCCCAAGTTCGAGGAAGTCGGCGTCAAATCGGTGGTCAACGGCCCCATTACCCATACGCCGGATGACAACATCCTCGCCGGCCCGGTCGCCGGCCTGCGCAACTTCTGGAACCTGTGCGGCGCCAGCATCGGCATCGCCCAGGGCGGGATCGGCAAGTACATGGCGCAGTGGATGAAATACGGCCAGACCGAGATCAACATGGCACCGCTGGATACGCGCCGCTTCGGCGACTGGGCCGACAAGAAGTACTGCACCATCCGGGCAATCGAGTCCTACGAGGCGATGTACGCCGTCGGCGCGCCCAACGACAACCGTCCGCACGGTCGACCGATGCGCACCAGCCCGCTTTTTACCCGTCTGCTGCAGCACGGCGCGGTACACGGCGCGGTACAGGGTTACGAAAAGCCGCTGTGGTTCCAGACCGACGCGGTGCGCAGTGAATCGCTGAGCTGGTCTCACAGCGAAGCCCACGCGGTGGTGGCCGAGGAATGCAAGGCGGTGCAGGAATCTGTTGGTGTGATCGACATCTCTGGTGCCGCTAAGTATGAAGTTAGCGGCCCCGACGCGGCGGCCTTTCTCGACCGGCTGTCGTGCAACAGGTTACCGCGCATCGGACGCATCGGCCTGTCGCTGTTCCATGCACCGAACGGCGGCATCATGTGCGAAATGTCGATCACGCGTCTCGACGAAAACCGTTTTTACCTGGTGTCCGCGATCGGCTCCGAGCACAAGGACCTGTACTGGA
>JAASSH010000469.1 GCA_021767985.1 Gammaproteobacteria bacterium
ACGCCGCTTACCTGAGCGCGGTTATTCTGCACGGCCGCAGCTGTACCGCAATGCCCCCCTGGAGTTCGCTGCTGTCTCCCGAGGAAGCACAATGGATCGCCGAACGCTTGCTGCAAGGGGTATCCCGATGATCAGAATTATCAGCTGCCTGCTGTTACTGCTGGTGGTTAACGCACCCGCCGCCGCACGTGGTACCGGAGATCTCGGTCTATTCATCGAACGTGCCAGCAGCAGCGTGCAAATCGTCGAAACCAGCAGCAACACCAGCATCGGACGCGTCGACGGCCTGGGCGACCTGTCGCACGCCTCCGTGGTTTACTCGCGCGACCAGCGTTATGCCTACGTCTTCGGCCGCGACGGCGGCCTGACCAAGGTCGACATCCTGAAAGCGGAAATCAGCAACCGCAAGCTGCAATCGGGCAACAGTATCGGCGGCGCGATCTCGCAGGATGGAAAACTGGTCGCGGTATCCAACTACGAGCCGGGCGGGGTCAAGGTATTCGATGCCGATACCCTCGAGCTGGTAGCCGACATTCCCGCCAGCTTCGGCGACAACCAGCAGCGTTCCAAGGTCATCGGCCTGGTCGATGCGCCGGAAGGCAAGTTCGTGTTCGCACTGTGGGACGCCGGTGAAATCTGGGTGCTGGACATGACCGATCGCGGTAATCCGGTAATCGAAAAATTTAAAAACATCGGGCTCAATCCCTACGATGCATTGATCACCGGCGACGGCCGTTACTACATTGTCGGTCTGTTCGGCGAAGACGGTATGGCAATGCTGGACCTATGGAATTTATCGGCCGGGGTCAAACGCATCCTGCCCGACTACGGCAAGGGCGAGCAGAAGTTGCCGGTGTACAAAATGCCGCACCTGGAAGGCTGGGCGGTCGCCGGTGATCTGGCGTTCGTGCCGGCGGTCGGCAGCCACGAAGTCCTCGTCATCGATATGCGCAGCTGGCAGCAGGCAGCGCGCATCAAGGTTCACGGCCAGCCGATATTTGTCATGGCGCGTCCGGACGGCCGCCAGGTCTGGGTGAACTTTGCGATACCCGACAATGACACTATCCAGGTCATCGACACCCAGAATCTCGCCATAATCAAGGAACTCAATCCCGGCAAGGGGGTGTTGCACATGGAATTCGAACCGCGTGGCGAGGAGGTCTGGTTATCAGTGCGAGACGAAAACCGCGTCGAGGTTTATGACACTCGTACTTTCGAACGCCGCAACTCGATTGCCGCGACCAAACCCAGCGGCATATTCTTTACCGCGCGCGCACACCGGATCGGGCTATGAGACAGTTTTCCCCACTCGAGCAGAGGCTGTTGAACGAATTCCAGCAGGGCATGCCATTGACGTCGAATCCCTATGCCGATATTGCGAAGCAGCTGGGTGTCTACGAGACCACGGTTTTGGAGACGCTGCAGCGCCTGCAGACCGAGGGTGTCATCAGCCGTGTCGGCGCGGTGTTTCGGCCCAACCGCGTGGGCGCCAGCACGCTGGCGGCCATGGCCGTGCCGGAGGATGAGATCGAGACGATTGCCGCGATCATCAACGAGTTTGAAGAAGTCAATCACAACTATGAGCGCGAGCACGAATTCAACCTGTGGTTCGTCGTCGTCGCCACCGACGAAGATCGCCTGCAGCTGGTGCTATCCGATATCGAAGCAGCCTGCGGTTACCCGGTGCTGGACCTGCCGCTACTGGACGAGTTTTTCATCGACCTGGGGTTCGATCTGAAATGGACATGATAAAAGAGACCGCCTTCGAAACCGCCCTGATCGCGATCATCAGCAAGGGCCTGCCCCTGGTAAAGCAACCTTACGCGGCGATCGCCGAACAGCTCGACTGCAGCGAGACCGAAGTGATAGAGGGCATCGAGCGCATCATGATGCGTGGTGATCTCAAACGTTTCGGCGTCGTCGTCAGGCATCGGCAACTGGGATACCGGGCCAACGGCATGGTGGTATGGGATATCCCGGACGACCGCGTCAAACAAGTAGGCCATTGCATCGGCCAATACGCATTCGTAACCCTCTGCTACCAGCGCCCACGCCGACTGCCGGACTGGCACTACAACCTGTTCAGCATGATTCATGGCCAGGATCGCGATGCGGTCACTGAACAGGTAAAATTCATCGTCGCACAATGTGGCCTGCATGACGTCGACCACCGTATCCTGTTCAGCCAGCGCTGCTTCAAACAACGCGGCGCCAGCTACCGCCGCCCGCTGCCTGACAGCATCGGTCCCGGGCGCGGGATCGCCGCCAATGGATGAGCTGGCGCGCCAGTTCCTGAACCGTTACCAGGGCGGTTTCCCGATCGAGGAACAGCCTTTCGCCGACATCGCAGCCGAATTCGATACCGACGCCAACACGCTGGTCACCAGCATTCAGGGAATGCTGGACGATGGCACATTGAGTCGTTTCGGCCCACTCTACGACGCCTCCAGCATGGGTGGCAGCATTACGCTGGCGGCCATGTCGGTACCGCAGGATCGCTTCGACGAGATCGCGGAAATGGTCAACGCCATGCCCGAGGTCGCGCACAATTACCAGCGCGAGCACGATCTCAACATGTGGTTCGTGATTGCCACCGAAACAGCTGAACTGCTGCAGCAGGCGATCGAGCGAATCGAACAAAGCGCCAACCTGCCGGTATACAACTTCCCCAAGCTGCAAACGTTTTATCTCGGTCTGCAGATCTATGTGGATGCATCGGGCGGCGTCTGCACAAAACCGATTCCCGGGCCACTGAAACAGGGCGGCATGATCATCGACGAACTTGATCGCAGCATCGTGCAGGCAACCCAGGAGGGCTTGCCATTGCAAAAGGCACCCTATACCGAGGTAGCCTCTATCTGCGGCTGCGATACTGATACCGTGTTGCAGTGCATGCGCCGTATGCTCGACCGCGGCGTGATTCGCCGCATCGGCGCAATTCCGAACCACTATCGCCTGGGACTGCACGGCAACGGCATGTCGGTCTGGGATGTTAACGACGACAAGC
>JAASSH010000470.1 GCA_021767985.1 Gammaproteobacteria bacterium
TCGAGCGGTATTCGTTGCAACAGGTTGGTCAACAGGGTACCGAAGAGAATCAGCAGGATGGAGGCATAAACCATTACCCGCGGACGCAGGATATGCTGTTTTTTTCCAAGTGCAGAATTTTCGGTGGTATATCGAATCAGGCCACGCGGGTAGGACATCTTGTCCATGATTTCGTCACAGGCGTCGATGCAGGCCGAGCAGGCGATGCATTCGTACTGCAGGCCGTCGCGGATATCGATACCCGTCGGGCAAACCTGCACGCAAACGTTGCAGTCGATGCAGTCGCCGAGGCCAGCCTGTTTCAGGTCGGTGCCCCGGCGGCGTGAGCCGCGCGGTTCACCGCGCTCCGGATGATAGGCGACGATCAGCGTATCCGAGTCGAACATCGCGCTCTGGAAGCGTGCGTAGGGACACATGTACTTGCAGACTTGCTCACGCATGAAGCCGGCATTGCCGTAGGTCGCGAAGCTGTAAAACAGGATCCAGAAAGTTTCCCAGGGACCCAGGTCGCCTGTGAAAAGCCTGCTGCCCAGCTCGTTGATGGGTGTGAAATAGCCGACAAAGGTAAACCCGGTCCATAACGAGAAGGCGATCCAGACGGTGTGCTTGAGCGCCTTGGTGCGAATCTTGGCTGCAGATGTCGGCGCCTTGTCGAGTTTCATGCGGCGACCGCGGTTACCCTCGATCTTGCGCTCCATCCACAGGTAAGCCTCGGTCCAGACGGTTTGCGGGCAGGCATAACCGCACCATACTCGCCCTACCAGTGCGGTGAAAAAGAACAGTGAAAGCCCGGCCATTATCAATAGTGCCGCGAGATAAATGAAATCCTGCGGCCATAGCGTCAAACCGAATATGTAGAACTTGCGCGCCGGCAGATCGAACAACAGGGCCTGTCGACCATCCCACTGCAGGAACGGCATCAGGTAGTAAATGCCAAGCAGCACGACAACCGAGAGCATGCGCAGTCGCGTGAAGTAGCCGCTGACTTCACGCGGATAGAGTTTCTTATGCGCAGCGTAGAGCGCAGGTTCCTCGGTACTGGTTTTTCGCGGCTGCATTGGCTGTTGCCTGGTTACTTCGGAAATTAATCTTGCCGTTTGTTGAGGACTTGGCAGTTGGAGATGATGAAATACATGGTGCCATAGCTGGACAGTATTCCGAGCAACCAGAACAGGAAGAAACCGATACTGTAGGCCGCAAGCGGACTAACGTCGATGTCGAGGTCGAACGGGATCAGGTCCCGTGGATGAAACGCCGAGAAAAAAAGCCCGGTGGCGACAATCGCGGTGGCGAAGGAAGGCCATATAACCGCGATTGCCTTCTGAATACCCGGGATTTTTTCCGGTAACGGAGAAGTCATCAGTTTTCTTGCGACAACCCGTAGACATAGGCCGCGAGCAGGTGCACCTTGGCTTCGCCGAGGAACTCACTGAAGGCGGGCATTTGCCCGTTGCGGCCCTTGACGAGCGATTCCGAGATGCGCGTGATCGAGCCACCGTAGAGCCAGATGTCGTCCGTCAGGTTGGGTGCGCCCATCGCGACATTGCCTTTGCCCTCGGGGCCGTGACAGGCAACGCAGAAAATATCGTATTTTGCCTTGCCCTTGTCCGCGAGTTCGTCGATGGTCGCACGGTCCGAAAGCCGCAGGATGTACTGGGTGACTTCGTCAACCCCGCTCTGGCCGCCGAGAGCGGCTTCCCAGCCAGGCATTGCCGCGATTCGACCGTTCAGGATCGTGGTCTTGATGTTTGACGGATCACCGCCCCATAGCCAGTCGCCATCGCGCAGGTTCGGGTAGCCACGCGCACCGCGCGCATCCGAGCCGTGACAGGTCGAGCAGTAGTTGAGGTACAGTCTTTCGCCTACCTTGAGTGCATCCGGGTCCTTGATCAGATCGAGGATCGGGGTTTGCTGATATTTCGCGAACAGCGGGCCGACCTCGGCTTCCATGAGCGTCACTTCCTGTTCGTACTGCCCCTTGGAAGTCCATTTCAGGAAACCTTCGAAGCTGCCCAGGCCGGGATAAAGCAACAGGTAGAAGCCGCCGAAGGCGAGCGTGATGTAAAACAGCCCCAGCCACCAGCGCGGCAACGGATTGTTGAGTTCGGAGAGATCGCCGTCCCAGACGTGCCCGGTGCTTTCGACTTCATCGGTCTTCTCATAACCAGACGTCATCCAGCGAACCAGCCAGACGCAGGCGAGAATACTGATGACGGTAATAATCGCAATGTACCAGTGCCAGAATTCGCTATTAAAATCAGCCATTTATCTACTCCGAAGCGGTTTTGTTGTTGTCGGTTTTCGGGTCTTCCTCGAACGGCAGGCGCGCCGCTTCGTCAAAGGCGGCCTTGCGTTTGCTGCTGAAAGCCCACACCACGATGCCGAGAAAAGTGACCATCACGACGATGGTCCAGATCGACTGGAAAAGGGTAAGTGACATGCCTATCTCCTTAACTTGACGTGGATGCCCAGACCCTGCAGGTAGGCGATCATGGCGTCCATCTCGGTCTTGCCTTCCAGTGCGGCCGGCGCTGCCTCGATTTCGGCATCGGTATAGGGGGCCCCGAGCGTGCGCAGGGTTTGCATCTTCGCCTGGATATCGCTGCCGTCGAGCATGTTTTCCTGCAGCCAGGGATAGCCGGGCATGATCGATTCGGGCACGACGTCGCGCGGATTAATCAGGTGGACGCGGTGCCACTCGTCGCTATAGCGTCCGCCGACTCGGTGCAGGTCAGGCCCGGTGCGTTTCGAGCCCCACTGGAACGGGCGATCGTAAATGTATTCACCGGCAACCGAGTAGTGACCGTAACGCTCGGTTTCGGCGCGGAACGGGCGAATCATTTGCGAATGGCAGACGTAGCAACCTTCGCGAACGTAAATATCCCGGCCCTCGAGCCGCAACGGGGAGTAGGGCTTGAGTCCTGCTACCGGCTCGGTCAGCGAGTCCTGGAAGAACAGCGGGATGATTTGCACCAGACCGCCTACCGATACCACCGCGATGATAAGA